>WFQY01000029.1 GCA_015486815.1 Phycisphaerae bacterium
GATGCGGCACGACCCGCACCCTCCGATATCTTCTACACTCTACAGTCAACTGCCTATTCTCTACGTTTTCGCTTTTCTCTTCTTCAATCCACAATCCGCAATCAACAATTCTTCTCTACTTTCTGCGAACGAACCCCAGCACTCCAGCGGCAATCAATCCGACCGTCGCAGGTTCGGGAACAGCAACCGCTAATTTCATCTGAGGTGAACCGTTAATCTGGAAGAAGCTAATAACGGGAAGACCGTTGTTCTGGACAGCAACATCAAGATATCTCTGTACATTTATCCCGTCATTGCTGTTGGATACAACCGTCTCGGTAGTAAAGCCAGCTGATAAATTTGCCAAATCAGCACTCGCTAATAGCAGATCGCCTTTGGTAACATCGTTAAAAGCAATGTATGCCTTATCGTGACTATCAACAGCAATAGCTACCGAGCGGGCAATGCCGGAACTCGTTACCGAATAACTCTGATACGTATTAGCTGCAGTTCTCACCTTCAGCTGAACGTGTCCGCTGGTATCCGTATAGACGATAACAGGTTGATCGCTTGAATCCATTGCTATGTCCAACACTTTGGAATATTGATCGTCGTCGAGAGATCCGCTTCCATCATTATTGGAATTCATCACATTCGAAGCGACTGTCTCGGTTGACCAACTGCTTCCGTTCTTCAGTGCCAATAGCAGCGTATAATTCCAATCATTTCGGAACGCAATGTACGGACTATCATTACTCGCTAACGCAATTTGAGAATCTTCATAACGTCCGCCGCCGGAAATTACCGTTGATATTGACCAGCTGTTTGCTCCGGTACGCTCAGCGTACTTTAAATCTCCACCGCCGGTGCCGTAAGAAACAACCGGACTATTGTTGCTACGCACCGCAATAGCAGAGCCGGATAATGTACCCGTGGCAATCGTCTCTGTCGTAAATCCGCTTCCACTGTTGTAAGAAGCTGTTACCGAACCACCACTCCACGTATTACAAGCGGTTATCCACGGAACATTGTTACTGCCGATAGCAGCTGATATCCATCGATAGTTTCCACCTGCTCCCGTAACACTGTCGGTAATAGTATAGGGTTCCGACTTACCTACACCTTCCCTCAGCTTACCTGCTGATACCGCTCGATATGCAACATGGAAGTTACCATCGACAGGTGAAACCGCTACCGAGTTAATACTGCCTTCAATCTGACCCGAAACGTCCTGTACCGTCTGGATATTCCACGTATATCCAAACGATAATGATGTAAACGCCAACATACCAACAATTACCACCATTCCCAACACAGTCATTTTTCTCATCTTTTGTCTCCTTAAAAAAATGACAACATTATCTCTCATACGGGAACCGCTCCCGTAGATTCTCTCACTATCAGTTCGGGTTTTAAGATAACTTTTACTTGCTCACCACTCTCGTGTGTATTCAAAAGATTCATCGCAGCCAATCGTCCCTGCTCTCGCATCTTTACTGCGATTGTTGTAAGAGACGGATGGACATAATGGCTGACCTTTGCGTTATCAAAACTCGCAATGGAAATATCTTTTGGTACGGATAATCCCCCGTCAAAACACGCTCGCATCGCACCAATCGCTGTTTCATCATTGTGGAAGATGACCGCAGTCGGCTTGTCAGACGAATCGATGAGTTTTTTCATCACTTTATAGCCTTCTTCGAATCCGAACATACAATCGATTTTCCATTCGTCCTTAATCTTCAGGCCATACTTACGCATAGTTTCCGCAAATCCGACATATTTCGAGTAATTCATTCTGTTTCTGTCGGTTAGCGTTCCGCAATATGCAATTTTCTTATGCCCCAAACCAATCAGATGATCCGCCAAAAGTTTTCCGCCCTCTTTGCAATCCACACAAACGGAAGAGACCTTTTGGGATTTTACAAAACTATGCACCGCCAATATCGTAGTATCAAGCCTTAATAGCTTTTGCAGTTCATCGGGGGGGCAATCACCCAAAACAATAAACGCTACCTCACGCCAATTCCTATCGCGGGGAACAATTTCCTTTTCTCGGATAAAGTCGGACAGAAACGAAAATCGCAATTTTATCTCATTATTGTACTTCGCGAAAACTTCACGAATACCGAATAACACCTCGCTCCAGAACGCATTATGCTCCACATAGTAGGTCGGATGTTCGCCGAGACCATGAGCTGCCACGCAGCAATAGACGATACTCAATTTACCGTTCCGATGCTCCTCGGGAAATGAAGAAACATATATGCCTTGCCCTATCTTGGAATCGAGAATACCGTCATTGCTCAGCTGATATACAGCTTTTGCCATCGTCGCACGTGCAATGCCGAGTTTATTGCTCAACGTCCTTATTGACGGAAGTTTGTCGCCGGGCGAAAGATTCTGCTCCTTTATCAGCTGACAAATCTGATTTCTCGCTATTTTATAGAGAGGAATCTTCGCCTCCGGCTGATTCAGCTTCGAGATGTTGTTTCGGGTTTTAATATTAGCCATCAATATCTGTATCCTTAACTGTCCAACTGTCTTTAAGATATCTTAGCAGAAAAAACAAATTATGTCAAGTGGAATATAAAAGAATTTTTTTCATACGCTGGAAAATATTCTCTCGCACCTAAATCGTAGGGAATGCTACAAGACTACAGTCAGTACATCGCCAGCTGTAATTTTAATATCGAAAATCTTTAGCTCACCACGCACAGAATCAAAAGACCACTTGTCAGAAGGCACAAGAATATCCTTAACGTAAACCTTTGCAGGACAATTAGATAACGAAATCACAAACGACCATTTTCTCTCAGTCAACGCCCCACCTAAATCGCCTTTAGGCTCGTTTATCTTTATTCGGATTTTCGAGCCGTCAAACTCCGACTCGATTAACGTTAGCCGATATTTTCCTTTTTCATATTCGAACGAAATCCCGTCGTCCTCATAAAGCTGAAACCGAGAATTACCGATTTCCGGGAAAATATATAATTCGATTTCATCGATGTCCTGCTTTTCTTCGCGATATTGTAAAACGGGAATAAACGGGATTATTGC
>WFQY01000030.1 GCA_015486815.1 Phycisphaerae bacterium
ATATTCCAATTGGGAATCCGACTATTATAATGATACTGGTACATTAAAGTATGCTTATTACGATAATGCAAAATTAGAAGCGGTTCCCGAGCCTGCTACAATCGGACTGCTGATTATCGGTACGTTTGGATTCCTCCGCAGAAGGTAAAACGTAGGCAGTTGGCTGTAGGGGCAGACCTATGTGTCTGCCCCAATTTCGTCATTTGACATTTTTAATTTAACATTCGACCCCAATCCGCCGGTTGGCGAACTACGTTCAACATTTAAAATTTGTAATTTGTCTCGGAGATATGACGATGTTCAAATCAAATCCACAATCCGCAATCCACAATCCGAAATCCGAAATCAAGAGTTTCACACTCATAGAACTTTTAGTTGTGGTCGCTATTATCGCAGTATTAGTCGCTATCTTGCTTCCCGCATTAAATAGTGCACGAGAACAGGCTAAACAAGCGGTTTGCTTAAATAATCTTCGACAAATCGTCTTGGCAAGTAATAACTATGCTAATGATTTTGACGGTTTTTTTATACCCGCTTATTCCGTAACTAATATACCTACATACACAGCAGGATTCCGTGGCTGGCATCAAATCCTCAATGACCTCGGATATATAAAAGACTTCGCCCGCAAGGAAAAAACATCAGCCCTATGTCCGTCAAATCCGCTACGTGCCGGTTGGCCTCCACCCGACACAACATCCATTCTCAATTACGCAATCAATATGCATCTCGATTTATCCTTTAGTGGCTGGAAGTTTAAAACAGAATCCCAAATAACTTATCCCGCTTTAACCGTCCATTATTCGGATTCGGGGCATCGGCTTGTTTCCGGAGCTACTCATTGCGCTTATATGCTATCATATCACGACATATTCCCGAACGAAAGTATCTATGGCTGTGTCGGATTTGTCCACAACGAACGTGCTTCTATCGCATTCGTCGATGGCCATAGCCAATTGTTTAGAATCGATAATGTTCAGCGTGATTGGTGGAAAGTCGAAAATCGTGATTAAAATCTTCTCTTTTCATTCATTTTTCGGAAAGGCTAAATGATGAAATCTTTCGGACATATTTGTTGTTGTGCCACTTTCTTTCTAATTCTTTCGTCCAATCCTCTTTTGTATGCCAAACATACCGACAATAACAATTTTCTAAAAAACGGGGGTTTTGAATCAGGCAAAAATTACTGGCAATGCTGGGGAAAAAATAACAAATACGATGTTGTTAAGGGAATAGCAAAGTTTGGTGGCAGATCGTTTTGGATATCTAATAACACACCCACCGTCGGACAAGCCTTTCAGGAAGTAACGTTTGATAAACCCGTAATGGCTCCTCTGAAAATATCCGCGTGGAGCAAGGCAAAAAATGTCATCGGTAGCGACTATTGCATTTATGTTGACATCATTTACAAAGACGGAACAAAACTTTACGCGCAAAGAGCCGACTTCGCCGGTGGCACGCACGATTGGCAATATTCCGAGAAAATCATCTACCCCGCCAAACCCGTTGCCAAAGCACTAATCTATGCGATGCTACGAGGCGCAACAGGAACAGTATGGTTCGACCGTATAAATTTCAGTTATGCACCGCTCAAATTCAAATATATACGAATTATCCCATCACCCTATAGCGGTAATGGACTTGCTATTCTCTCGGAATTATCTCACGATAATACTAATGTCAGCCTAATAATCTCACACAAAAATAAACCTCTGATTACAGCCAGCGCCGGGAATCGATACTTCTTCCGTGAATGGTCTGACCTATCAAAATTTGTCAATCCGACAGATAAACTCTCAATAACCCTCATCGGAAGCGAAAAAGGAGGACTATACCGAAAAATTCAGAAGAAATTCACCATCTCTCTACCTAAACCTTCAAAAAATATACACCCCTTGGTATGGACAGCTTCACCGATGAAACGTATATTTCCCGATGACTTTCCGCCCGAAAACGCCACCCGTAATATTCACATTTCCTTAGCGAGAAACGAATACGAAGCGGCACAAATAGCTATTCGCACACCACACAAAATCACACTCAAAAACGTTAAACTGACAATGACCGACCTAATAGGAAAACACGGAAACACAATAACTAAAGAAAATCTCAAATGGTATCTGGTATGTTTTGTCTATGTGAGAAAAACAAAAGAACATCCCTTTATGCAAACTCGACAATATTGCTGGTGGCCTGACCCCCTCATACCCGTAAGTTCATTCGATATCGCCCCTTCATTCACACAACCGATATGGATTACAGCCTATGCCCCTACTAAAACATTGCCCGGAAAATATCACGGAAAAATCAAAATTCTTACCAATGATAAACTAATAGCAACAATTCCAATTACAATAAATGTCCTCGACTTTACTATTCCGCACAAACTTACTTTCAAGACAGCCTTTTCCCTATATGACGGATTTCTCGAAAAAGTTTATGGCAAACCCGTACCCGATAAAATCAGATATAAATATGCAAAAATGCTTTTGCAGCATCGATTAAAT
>WFQY01000031.1 GCA_015486815.1 Phycisphaerae bacterium
GCCTCTTTTCCCTGTTTGTCTGGCATAATTTCCTTTTACCTTTTTATCTCGTTAAACGGTGTGATATATTATAATTATACTAACTGCAATTGTGAATATCATTATGTCGGATAATCGGAAATATACATTCGGAAAAGAAAAGCGGCTCGTCCATCAGCGGGACTTTGAAAGGGTCTTCGAACGTGGCAAAAAGATACGTAAAAACGGATTTACCTTTGTGCTTCTCAAAAACGAACTTTCTCACCCTCGGCTGGGTATTTCGGTAGGAAAAAAATATGGCAATGCCGTCAGACGCAATCGAATAAAACGAAAAATCCGAGAAGCGTTTCGGCTGACGCAATATGAGCTTGACAACTATGATATAACATGCATTCCGTATCCGTCAGCTAAAAATGCGAGAGTATCAGAAATCAAAAAACTGTTCAGACAGGTATGTAGCGATGAAAACTTTGAGTAAGGTTTTGAGTAAAATTTTGATTTCTTCCGTTAGGATTTATCAGATGACACTTGGCAGATTCATAGGCGGAAGATGCAGATATTTCCCGAGTTGTAGCGAATATTTTATCGGTGCGGTTGAAAAGTATGGTCCTGTTCGAGGCAGCTTGAAGGGTATCTGGCGGATACTACGCTGCCATCCGTTTTCCAAAGGAGGCTACGACCCGTACTGAAAATCAGATATATCCCCCCGAATTTTACCAATGCATATAATATCATAAAAAAAGTTATCCGCTTAAATCGGAGGAATACCAAGGTCTTTACAAATTTTTTTCGCAAGAATATTTTTTATTTCCGAATGCCTCGGAACAGAAGAACGTTGATTTTTGGCAGGATTTATATACCACGAATGTCTGGCACCTTCCCTTAAAAGATAACAGCCATTTTTTGTTAAGTACTTAATGAGCCGGGTTCTTTTCATAAACAAATAGATTCTTCTTGATAGTCATTTTCAGCAGCCAATATAGCATCCTGACGATTGAATTCGAGAGCTTCTTTTAGAGTTATCTTCAAACTTTCTATCAATTCGTCATAAGTCTTTTCTTGACAATTTACACCCGGCACTTCTTCTATCCATCCTACCCAATAATCGCCTTGTTTTTTAATCACAGCGGTATAATTAGAATTCATAAAGTTTCTCCCGATAGATATTCTCCATCATTATTATAATCATATTATTTTCCTCGAGATGCGTCAAGCACACGGAAGTTTTCGCGTAATGTAAAAAAACCGAGACGGACTTGTTGATTTTCAAGCAAGTCCGTCTGGTCGTGCTCGCCGATTTTACCAACCGGCTGATATTCGTATCGATCTGCCCAAAACGGCAAAATCGAATTTTTCCTTATCTGCTATTAATTGTCGCTCTGATTGATTCCTCCGCGATGTTCGGTGCTACCATTGCCCGGAGTTTCGGTAAAACCATAGCTCTGCTCCTGACGCTGTTGTTCTTCCCACGTCTGCTCATCTGTTCTCGGATGTGCCTGATCGTAGGCTTCCTTTAGCTTGCCCGATGTCAAATGAGTATATATCTGAGTAGTGGAAATCGATTGGTGTCCGAGCAGTTCCTGAACACTCCTGAGGTCGGCACCGTTATTGAGCATATGGGTGGCAAAACTGTGTCTTAATGTATGTGGTGAGATGCTCGGATCAAGCCCCGCCTCGATTAGATATTTATCAAGTTTCCTTCTGACACTTCGCGTACTTAACCGCTTACCGTGTTTATTGACAAACAATGCCCGCTGATCGAACTGAGCGGAATTTGCATGCTGATTTCTCAACGCGAGATATTTCTTTATCGCAAGCATAGCTGTCTGGCCTATCGGTGCGAGACGTTCTTTATTGCCCTTACCACGAATATGCAGCATTCCGCCGAGAAAATCGACATCGTCTATATTCAGATCGACAAGCTCGGATACACGAACGCCTGTGGAATATATGGTCTCGAGCATCGCTTTGTCGCGACTGCCGAGCCAATCTTTTTCGTCGGGCGTGTTTAGCAGTTTCTGTATCTGCTCGAGTGTCAGACACTTTGGCAGCCTCTTTTCCTGTTTGGGTGTCTTGATAGATGAGACCGGATTGGTCGATATATAACCCCTGCGTACGAGAAACTTGTAAAACGATCTTAGCGTCGCAAGTTTACGTGCACTACTCGAAGCGGAATAATTATTATTGTGCAGATAAGCAAGATATGCGCGTACCTGCTCCGGCCCGACAGCAAGGAGTTTTTCCTTGAGCGAAGTAACCGCAAGTGTCGCTACTCCACCGTCAGCTTCGCTTATTTCCGATGAGCCTTCGATTTCCTTATGCATATCTTCCTGTGAAAGAACAGATTCTATGAACTGTTTCAAATCAGCTGCATAGCATCGTGAAGTATAGTTTGAAAAGTGCTTTTCAAATCGCAAATAATCGATAAATTCCGTTATTAACTCACAATTATTCATAGCTCTCTCGTATCTCTGTTGCGGCGAAACCTCTGCCCTTACTACAATAATCAATATCCTGGCTTATGGGCATCTTCAATTATTAATATAGCTGTAATATAATAAATATTTTACTCTTTAAGGAACGATTTCATCGAGTTGATGTTCCATTTTCTTGCCCATCTGATAGCTAAGCACAGCTGCATCAAACCAATCAAATTCATTATCAGCATCATCGGCAAGGTCGATAAAACTATCGATAATCTGCGGCTCGGAGCCCGATGTATATCGAAAAACATACCGATGAGAACCCTTAACCAGTGAAATTTGTCGCATGTCCATTTTTAGTTGAACTCCTTTTCTTTGTCAGTGTCCGACAAATAAGCTGTGTTTATCCGCTCGACCTCCTTGTCGAGCAGCTCTTTTATACTCTGATAGCAGACAAACCTCAGATAATATTCCTGAGAACGAAGATAAAGGTCTGTCTTATAGGGGCTATCGCCTGTCCCCCGCGATTTTGCGAATTTTCTTGCAAGTGCAGCTATTCTTTTATCTCTTGCGTTGAAAATCTCCTGTATCTGATTTTTTGGTAAATATTTCGGTGCGGCATCAGCGGATATTTTCAAAGGTAATGCTGAGCGTGCCAATTTTACAGGATCAAGGCTTGCGGAGCGAAAACCGTCGCTACGAACGCCATAAACCTGCATCGCAATCCCCACAATAGGCGGATAATACGGATTATATTCGGTAACAGCAGCTACTACTATCATATCCGCGCCAAGCTGAGAAGCGAGATTAAGTGCCTGCTGAGGGTCTTCTATGTTTGTTATTCCGTCCTTAGCCATCTGTGCGAGCGTACGATCTACAGGAATGACAGCAAATCCGCGAACCTGCTGAAGCTCGCTATATAATATATCAGTAACCTTTAACGTATCTAAGTTCCTCTCGCCACTGTAGTTAAGTACCGGCGCAAGTACCACGGTCATCTCTCGCGGATATGGGCTCGACAGACGCACCTGCTTTTTCTGCTGAGAGCATCCTGCAATCAGCACAAACAGGCAAGCTGACAAGGTCGTTCCTATAATTGTAATCCGTTTAATGTCCCGCATTTGATTGATTCTCTAACTGAACAGGACTGTTCGCCTTTAAATGAGAATCCGATGTATGTGCACTACCTGAAGATGATAATTGGTCTGCAGTAGGTGTATCTTCGTTCTCGTTTATATTTATCGGCAAAACAGACCAGATATTTTCACAATCTCCACGATTTGAGCAGAAGAAAATTCTCCCGTCCTTACACCAAACGGGGCTAAAGCACCCTACTCCCGAATCGGAAACGGGCATTCTACCGAACCCGTTAGCCTCTACTATCCATATTTGCGCATCCGCTTTTCCGTTGCCGGCAGCGAGTGGCTGAACCGCACAATATACCAGTTTTTTACCGTCGGGCGAGAAGTTTGGTCCGATAAGTGCGCGGTCGGGGGCACTTACTACCTCCGTAGGCATCGATGGCTGATCGTCCGAACCGAGTGTAATTGTCCATATACTGAACCATTTCGTTCCACGTTGCTTAGCTCGCTGATATACGATAGTATCGCTTTTAGGCGAAAATGATGGGAACAATCCCGATGCCAGAAATTTCCTCTTTCCCGGATTATCGAGGTAAAGCAGCCAAATTTCCCATTGGCGGGTCTTTACGTTGAATCTCGAATATGCAAGTTTTGTTCCGTCGGGCGAAAAACTCGGGTGCATTTCCGGTGCGGGGTCGTTGGTAAGTTGCTGGAGATTTCTACCGTTGATATCGACGACGAATATATCCCACGAGCCTGTTCTATCGGAACAAAAGGCGATTTTCTGCGAATCCGGGCTAAAAGTCGGCTGAAGGTCGCTTGCTGGGCTATGAGTAATTTGCGTAATAGCTGTCGCATTTATCGGTTTGATATAGATATCCGGTTTAAGCGTAAATTGTGTGGTAGCGAACGCAAGCCATTTACCGTTCGGAGCAACAGCAGGGTCGAAACAAGCACCCTCATTTGCGAATGTATGCTGCTGAAGGCTCATCGAAGGCTGACCCGCTGGAATATCCGAATCGCCCGTATATGCGGACGTTTCATCCAAATCGCCAAACATTGATACCTGAGCGAAATCATATCTGTATCCGTCAGGACGATATGTTTGTCTTGCGATTTGCTGGCTGTTTGTGCTATTTTGCTGCAGATGTTGATTGTTCGAGGGATTCTGCGAGGATTGTGATGATTGTGAGGATTGCGATGACGAAGCAATCCGATGATTACCAGCTGGCCAATTGACCGATTGGCACCCGATAATACCAAATCCCGTTATTATCAGCGTCCCTGAAAGAACTAATATAAAAGTTTTTTTATGCGACATTCCTTTGTCCTCTCTAAAAGCAAATAATATTCCATTATTATAACTCGTCCGATAAGACAAAAACTTTATCGGCAGTTACAGGGTATATCCTTGAGAAATATATGAGAATAGTTAATCAATTTGATGGAAAGATATTAAGCTGCCCGAGGGACTTTTCCGCTAATGCGAAATATTCATCAACCATATCACGAACAGATATAAAATCGTTTATCAGCGGGTCGGTACCGAGGGCAGCCACCGCAAGAGACTTATTCCATTCATAAGCTGCTTGTGCGTACATTAGCTCGTGTTCAAGCGCATTGGCAACGATAGTATGTATAGGCTGAGGTAAATTTCCCGCACAGACAGGGTGAATTCCCGATGCATCTATTTTGCATAACGTCTCGACAACCGCACCTTCGGGCAGATTGGGTATCTGACCGACATTAGGAGCATTTAATACATCGACGAAACTGTCAGCTCCGCCAAAAGCTGATATTACCTTTGCTATAATCTCACCGGTCGGCTCTATTTTTAGCTCAGCTTTTCCCCTCAGCCAATCTTCCGCCCGCTGACGATATGATTTTATCATTTCAGGCCTTTCTTTGACTCTGTCATATCGTATAGGCCAATATTTTCGTATCGTTTCATCTTTCAGAAATTGTGGTAGGAATTCACATATATGTAAATCGCCAATGCCCGGAAAATACCCTAATATATCCCATATAATAAACCTCAGCCGTTCTTCTTCCGCACCGGCGAAAGGATCGTCCGCAACCGCAATGCTTTCCTTCCGCCAAGCGGATTCTATCAGCCCCTTACTTCGCATAATCTCAAAAGCATCTTTCCCATTTACCTTCAATTCCAAAAGCCACGAACAGTGATCAATGCCAGCTGTGATAAATTCGACATCCTTCATACTATCAGCACCAATCAAAGGCAGAATCGATTTGAGATGGCCGACTACCCCGTGACAGAATCCGAAACACTTTATCGATGTATATTGATTTACCGACCACGTGTTTGCTACCAGCGGATTGGTAAGATTGAACAAAATAGCATTCGGACAATACTTTTCCATCTGACGAGCGAGATAAATCATATAAGGAACGTGTCGTATCGTTCGTCCAAAACCTGCTGGTCCGATGTCGTGCCCCTTGATATTCCAAAATCCGTACTTCCGCCCTATTCTATGATCTTCGAGTTCGGGTTCAAGCCCACCTATCGATACGGTAAGAGTAACATAGTCCGCACCCGCAAGAGCCTCTTTAAGCTCTGTCGTTTTCGTCAATTTTAACCTAACATCCGATTTGTCTAATAACTTCTGCCCGATTTGAAATATCATATCCAAAGCCTGCGGATTTATATCCATCAGGCAAATCTCCGCTCCGTTGAAAAAATCATTGAGCAGAAAATCACATAACAAACCTTTCGTCCACGCAAACGAACCACCACCTATAAGTGTTATTTTCATCTTGACTTACTCCTAAATTACTCAAACTGACCGATTGTAATACTCTTTTTACGTAACTCTTTATTTGCCAATAATTATACACAAGCTGTCATTCCCGCGGAAGCGGGAATCCACACTCTCACCGACCAAGTGGATTCCGCATCTCCACTTCGTTCCGTGCGGAATGACGCCGTGGGAACAAATGATTTTGTACAAAATCGGTCAGTTTGAGTAAATTATCGAATTATCGACGCCAATCTTCCGGACAATTACTTTCATCACAAAACAAAACGCCTTCTTTTTCGAGCAAAATCGAGGCAGGCAATTCCGTTGTAGGTTCGGACATTTTCGCCAACCGCTCTAAAATATTTTTCTTTAACGGCAGAGGCACCATCGTAAAGCAATATCTCGCACTGAGAATCGCTGGTATCGTAAGTGTAATTCCCTTATCGGGAATATATCCTAATGCTTTGAAGTTCGGATCGTCCCGAAGCTGACGTTTCGATTGCTCGCACACTTCTATTACCCTTACCATTCTTTCGTCATTAAAATCGCAGGAAGCAGGCTCATTAAACGCCAAATGGCCTGACGTGCCGATACCCTGACATAAAATATCGATTGGCTTTGCTCTGACAATCTGTTCATATCTGTCAGCTTCTGCTTGCGGGTCTTGCGCATTGTGTTTTATTTTATGAACGATGGCTGGATTTACCTTATTATATAGCTCTCTGTCTTTTTGATAGGCACAAGTAAATTCGTAAGGCATATTGACATCATAAAATTCATCTATACTCAAACACTCGACCCTACTCCAATCAATATCATCGATTCGTGCAAGAGCATTAAGAAAACTACTTTGGCTTTCGCCAGCTGCCAATACGATACGAACACCCCCCTGCCTGTCAATTAACTCTTTCATCTTATTAGCGACCGCATTTGCAGATTTTCTGCCAAGTTCATCATTATCTTTACAAATTACTATTTCAGTCAAACCATACATCGCGCACTCCTTAAAAACATTTCCATACATCAGACTCCTGCAAAATGCAAATTCGTAGGGGCGGACCTGCGTGTCCGCCCTAATTTTTGGGCAGACACATAGATCTGCCCCTACATTCAATCGGGATTTTCACATTTTGCACATTCCTACAGTATATTTCATATATGTAATAAGTAAAGCGGGACACATAGAACACAAAGAACAAACCGATTGAACATTCCACCAATAGGTGCGCAACGGCGTCCATGTTGTGTTTGCAGGTAGGATTTTCCGTGCGTTGAGTAGTCCGACGAATGTCTGGCGTATCGAAACGTATATTGCGATAAACTCAAACATTGCCGCTTCGATACAATTCCGCCCTCAAATTGTAAGATGGATTAGTTTGGCAAGGGAAAATACATTTATGTTGTTGCCGTCTTATTTGTTACGAGTATGTAATTCGATTTGAGGGCGGAATCACTCAGCGACCGGAGTCTCCGTGCGTTGAGTGATCCCGCTGGTCCCAACGGGATGCCTTCGGTAGAACGTATCGAAACGCCACAACAGATACAACTCTACATACTTCTATGACAAGCACCCTCAGCTGACTCCTTCGTTCTCGGCTTATTAAACTTTCCCGACTTACTACATCTTCTCGTTTTATTACATTCTTCCAGCAGCTAAACTCAAATCCAACAA
>WFQY01000032.1 GCA_015486815.1 Phycisphaerae bacterium
AAGCCGCAGAAAAGCCTTGGACATAAGGGGCCCATCTATGTATATGCTCATTAATATTTTCCGCAAATTTTATCGGTTGGTTATTAACTTTTATAGCAATACCAAGTTCTCGTAGATATTTTTCGCTATCGATATCAGAAGAGCCTCCTTTTTTAGGTGATCTTATTATATTTAACAATCTAACATTAGCTTTTTGACTGCTTTTACATAGATATTCCATCTTCAAGCCCTTTACTCAATCCAATATAAATGAAGCATTTTAGAGCTTTGAAGAACTCCCAATCCACCTCCACAGTTCCTCGCAACTATTCGGGAAACAGACAATTTTATTCTTCCTCTTCTTCGTCCATATCCATAAAAAACGATTCGCCCAAAATTTCGTCAGCTATGCTTTCCTCGGTCGAAGTCGTTGAAGTGGAAGCAAACGGAGCAGCTGGCTCTGCCGGCTTCTTCTCTTCGGGCATCTTTTTAGCTTGTGGCTTTTGACGCAGTTTCGCTTCATCGATTTCCGCAGGTTCACCGTCTATCTGCACCATAAAATTTATAGCCCCTGCAAGAGAAATCACATTGCCCGGCTTAAGCTCCTGTTCGTCAACTTTCTGTCCGTCAACGAACGTACCGTTAGCGCTGCCAAGGTCTTTGATACGTACGGACTTTTCCTCAACGATGATCTGACAATGCCTGCGCGAAATTTCGCTAAGCGGTATTTTCAAATCGCAGTCATCCTGCCGCCCAAGAGTAGTCTGATTAGCCACGAGTGGAAAAATCTTACGCGTCCCTTTTGGTGAAATTGCTATAATTTTTACATCCATCCTACTGTCCTCTACTACCTAACCCGAGCCCAAAAAATATATACACCACCGATAATGGTAATTCTTTTCAGCATAACAGTCAAGACATAAAAATCATAAAATTAGTAGGATATGAAAATTTACATCTTTATCACTGCTGATGCCCACGTCAGACCCGCACCGAACGCTACCATCAAAATGGTATCGCCTTGTTTAACCTTTCCTTCTTCCATCGCCTGATCGAGAGCGATCGGAATCGAGGCAGCTGACGTATTGCCCACCTGCGAGATATTCAGAAAAACCTTCTCCGTCGGAAAACCCAAATGTCCGCACGCAGAATCGGTGATACGCTTATTTACCTGATGCGGAACAATCATATCGATATCTTCTACGCTAAGATTATTCTGCACCATCGCATCTTCGATAAGCTCTTGCATCTTCTGAACTGCAAACTTATATATCTCTCTACCTTTGAGTTTGATATAATGCTCACGATTTTCAACCGTCTGAACCGAAGCAGGCCTATGCGAACCACCCGCTGGTATATGAAGCAAAGGCCAACCGCTACCGTCTGCCGCCAATTTCGTATAAATTATCCCCTTATCGCTCTGCTCTTGTGCAGATATCACAATCGCACCAGCCCCATCGCCAAAGAGAATACAGCTACCCCTATCCTTATAATCCGTAAACCGTGACATTGTCTCAGCACCTATTAGCAGAATATTCTTATATATTCCGCCAACGATAAACTGCCTAGCGATACTCATACCATAAATAAATCCGCTACAAGCAGCTGATATATCGAACGCACCACAACCAGCAATACCCAATTTCTCCTGTACAAAACACGCAGTCGAAGGCAGAGGCATATGAGGCGTAAATGTCGAAACTATTATCAAATCGATATCATTCTTATCAATACCAGCGTCTTTTATCGCATTCTCAGCGGCATAATATGCAAGATCAGCCGTCGCTTGATTGTCATCAGCGATATGTCGGGTCTTTATGCCTGTACGCGTGGTTATCCACTCATCGGAAGTATCCAGAAATTTTTCGAAATCGTGATTGGTGAGAATCTTCTCGGGCAGATATCTACCCGTACCCGTTATAACAGCTTGTACTTTTTCCATCTTCGAGTAATTCCTTGTAGCTACGAATATTTCTTCTCTTCCTATTATGCGGGATGATTGTCCAGCTTGGCCACTATACGTTCATTTATCTTACTCGCCTGCAAATTTCTCGCCATCGCAATAGCATTCTTTATCGCCCTTCTATTGCTCGACCCGTGACAGACGATAAACAAACCATCAACCCCCAACAACGGAGCTCCGCCATGCTCGGTATAATCGTGTTTCCGCCACAACGTCTCCAACGCAGGAGCAAACGGCTCGATCAACCTTTGGTCGATTCGTTCCACTTCTCTCTTCAGCATTTTGGCAATAGCAGCTGCCAATCCTTCAATCAGCTTAAGCACAACATTACCGACAAATCCGTCGCATATAATCACATCTGTCTGGTCTGCAAGAATATACCTGCCTTCGACGAATCCGACAAAATTGATTCTACTGTCAGCTTTTATCAAATCCCTCGCCTGTTTGACCAGCGGATTGCCTTTTGCATCTTCTTCGCCTATATTCAACAACGCGACCCTCGCAGGCTCTTTCAGACCAAAAAGAAGCTCAGCATAAATTCCCGCCATCAACGCATACTGATGCATATGGTGAGGCTTCGGTGCCGGATTTGCTCCCACATCGCACAAAACAACCGCCTTATCAAACGTCGGTATGACAACCGCTATGCCAGGTCTAATAACACCTTTAAGCCGACCAAGCTTCATCTGACAGGCAGCTACGCACGCACCGGTATTCCCTGCGCTTATCATCGCGTCAGCTTTACCACTGGACGCCAAATCCACCATCCTTGCTATCGAGCTGTCGGGCTTATTCTTCATCGCATCGACCGGATTATCCGACATCTCAACCACCTGACTCGAATGCACTATTTCAAGCCTATCCGACTGCTCAGCAGATACACCTATTTCGTCGAGCTTACTTTTGATAACATTCTCATTGCCTACCAAAACAATAACATCATCATCGCCCAACGAAGATATCGATTGAACAGCGCCGGCAACGATTTCCAACGGTGCATGGTCGCCTCCCATTGCATCAACCGCTATGCGCATTGTTACGACTCCTCTTCTTCTTCGATTTCGAGTCTGACTCGAGGATTGACATATCCGCAATTCTCACAAGCAGCGTGTGGTAATCGAGAATATCCGCAATTCGGACAATTCGCCAAATTCACCGGACTTAGCGAATGATGACTTCTGCGTTTACGCTTTCTCGCTTTTGACGTCTTTTTTGCTGGTAACATTAACTTATCTCCAAAAACAAAAACATCTCTCCCTTACACATTTACCATAATATTAAGTGTAACTTTCCACAAATAAAAACTTTAATATCCACTGTCAAGCAAAAAGTGGATATGGAGGACTTTTCTCGCACAAATCGGATGTCAATTATACACAAACAGTGATATAATTACAAAAGACAATTTAAGTTAAGTCAATAGTCTTTAGTCCCTAGCTTTTAGCTAATGGCTACAGACTAAAATCCGCATTGGGCGGATTTCCTCTTAGCTA
>WFQY01000033.1 GCA_015486815.1 Phycisphaerae bacterium
CCGTGGAGGTGCACCAAATTCAGCTAATTTAGGGGGGCAGGCTTTTTTGAGCCTGTTCCCCCTCGGACATATGGAAATGTCGGGTCAGAGTACGTAGCTCTGGCAGTGATGGGACGAAATGGACATTTTTTCTTTAAGGAGTACAGAATTATGAGAGGAAAAATACTTTTAAGTTTAGCTATTGTAGGACTGCTGACAGCTGGTGCTTCGGCATATTCAGGCTACAGCAATCCGATAACTATTGCTCAGTACAATCCAGGTCCAGGTAGTGCATATTACCTTGGTCTGGCAGATAACGGTAACGTTATTCATGGAAACATGAATGGTGGTCTTTTTGAGTGGAATAAAACCCTCGATGCCAATGGCGATGGCACAGTAGGAGATCCTGTACAGACAGGAAATTCCGGTGCAAATTCGAGTGGTGGAACCAAAGCAGGCTGGCAACTCGGAAATTATATTTTCTGGGGTTCCAGTAACAATGCTGGTGTCTATCGTACCGACAGAGACTTTACCAATGGTGATATGACTCTTAAGGCAACTGATCAAGGTTCCGAAGCTGTCTGCGCTGACGGAACTTACCTCTATGGTAATGACGACTATAGCCGTTCTTTGATTCACAAATGGACTGTCAGCAATACAGCCAGCGATTTCACCCTAAATGAAGTAGCTACTTATGATACCGGTTTTGGAAGAATTCGTCAGGTAACACCTTGGGGTGGAGCTATCTATTTCGGTGATTATAACGGCACAGCTTTGGGTAAAGTAGATACCGCCACTGGTACGGTAACTACGCTTGGTAATGCTTCCGGTAGTCCTGCGACACATACGGTTATCCGTTATGGTGATGAAGGTTTCTCGACCGGTCGTGATGAGCTGGTTCACTTCTACTCGATTTCCGGTTCCGGAACGAGTGAGACGTGGACAGAAGACTTCACCTCTGCTCTTGCACAGGTAGGCAAAGACAAATACGGTATGGCTATTGTCGGTAACGGTCAGGAAGCAACTACTATGTGGGTTGTTTCGCAAGGAGTTAGCGGTGTAGCCGGTAGTGGTGGATACACGCTCAGTTCTTATGAACTCCGCCACGATGGTGATGCTAATTTAGATGGCACAGTAGATGGTAATGACCTGAACATTATCCTCGGAAATTGGGGTCAGAGCGGTGCATCAATGACATGGGCCGCTGGCGATTTCAATGGTGATGACGTTATCGATGGTAACGACCTCAATATGCTTCTTGGCGAATGGGGTTGGACAGCACCAAGTGCACCAGCAGCACCGGTTCCCGAACCGATCAGCCTTTTGCTGGTTCTTGGTGGAGCTTTAGGTCTTGTAAGACGTAAATAAGCGAAGTGGTAGTTTATTAACAAAGTTTATGTTTACTCAAAAGAAAGGAGCAAAAACTATGAGAAAGTTATTTGTATTGAGTTTAATTTTGGGAATTGCGAGCTTTGCAAATGCAGCTCCGATATGGACATCGACAAGTGGTCCGTTTACTGTAGATGTCTGGGATGCAACAGATCCGGGTAGTCCTGGTTATGATGCTACTCAAGGCGCTGTACCTGCCGGTTATGCTTCTATTGATATCGCAGTTACTATAGCTGGCGATGTTGACTGGACGCAGTCACAGATGCTCTCACATCTGACGAGTGGTAGCTTCTATCAGGATACTACCTATGGTGGCAACGTTCACCCGAATCCTTCATTCTATGGGTTGGTGCCGGGACTTGCATTTGACACCTATGTAGTAGCCACTTCCTACCCAGGTAGTGGAGCTGATAATGCTACCCAGATCGCAGGTGGAGCACTTAACCTTGGTGGTTCCGCATCTGTAACTATGGATTCATCTCTTTTGGATGTAACATGGTTTGATACGGAAACCTCATATCCTAACGGCCAAATTGCAAGAGTTACTTACTCTGCGGATGCAGCTGGTAGTTTGGATCTGTTGGTTTATAATGCTGCTCAAGATCAGGCAACATTCAGCATTCCGCTTCCAGTGCCAGAACCAGTAAGTCTTCTGCTTATGGTAAGTGGTCTTGTTGGTCTGATTCGTCGCAGATAATCGTTTATCTGCTTCGATTCGAAGTTGACTCTACGAGCTGACTCGCTAATGCGAGTCAGCTCTTGCTTTTTCCACTTATCACCTATATCTTGCTATCTTGAAAAAGAGATATTTTCCTTGCCTGAAACCCAAAATGTTTGTATATTAAATAATGAGAGAGAATTGGGATATTTTACAGGTCAAAAACAGAGGGAGAATGAGATGAAAAAGAGCATCGGATTAAACAGGGGAAGAGTAAACCTTCGCGCGATATTATTCGGGATCGTTTTTTTAATTTCGTTCGGGCTTTTTAGCAATTCTGCCCTTGCCAGACAATATGATATCTATAATGTTCCGGAAACTTCATCGAGCTTTGCAGGTGGGTATGTAGCACTCGAAGATTCGAACGGAGATTTATATTACCATAATAGCGATTATTCTTCTTTTGAACCGTCACCGTTTAGCTTTCTCGCTATATACGATACCGGTGCCAGTGGAATGATACTCGGAAATGCACATGCAACCGAACTCGGTATTCCACAAACAGGAGAAACCTATTCGGATGAAGGTATCGGCGGAACGGAAACCTTTGATGTCTCTGTTCCTACCGGCTTGCGAATCGCACCGACGAGTTTGGTAAATGCAACAGACAACAGCTGGATGTCCGACCCTTCGTATTACGATAGCTACGGTAGTTATAAATTCCAGATATCGAGACGGCTTGATATTGACGTAATGGGAACACCGCTGTTGGCACATCATATAATGCGGGTAAATTTAGACGATTGGCGAGATATGAGTTTGGTAAGTGGAGTAACGGTTGCAAAGACAGACTTAATTGATACGATGCCAACTTCTTTTGGTGCGGGAAAAACCGCATTGCCTGTTCAAATCAATATGCAGGATTTTGTTAATGATGATAGTGCACCGATAAGCTATGACCGTAACCCGATTATACCAAACATTCAAATCATAGATGATCGAAACGCTCCCGATAATCAATCTTCGCCAAAAGATTGGCTCTTCGATACAGGTGCTCAGTTAACTATGATTGGTAGAAATTATGCGACGGAAATAGGGATTGATCTCGATAATGAAACACCGGTAGATTCGACGGAAATAGGCGGAGTAGGCGGTAATATAACGATTTATGGCTATCGGGTAGATGAACTTGTTCTGCCAGTAATTGGCGGAGATGAGCTGATCTTTCACGATCCAATCGTGTTCGTTCCGGAAGAAGGAGCATTACCCGCTGACCTGACCGGTATTTTCGGAATGAATCTCCTTTCGGGAAATCTTATTCAAGATGACCAAGGAAATATGTTTATAGATCCTAACTTTGCTGAGTGGTATTTTGATCCGATCGACTCGAATATTACGTTTGTAATTCCTCTTCCAAGCACTATTCTTATTTTAATTTTCGGCTGGTGTATAACAATTACCAAAAGACGATTTAATCGATAAATGGAAGAATATCAAATAATTTGCTCTCATTGCGGGGAATCATTTTTCGTCAGTGATGCTTTCATTGTCGATGCGAATGTCAAATGTCCATTCTGCCATCAGCAGATTAATAAAGATTATCAGGTAAACTACCGCCCTGCTCTGAAAAATCCAGCTACTAAAAAAATATCAGCTGGTATTTTGATAGCATTAGCGGTGATCATCCTGTTGGGACTGTTGGCGCTGCTATTTATATGATAGTGGGCAATGCAAAAACAAACGCATCAATGTTAAAAGTACTCAAATGAGCAATCAGCTTATGATTTATTTTTGTCTGTTGAAACTTGCGTCATAAAAGCGTATAATCCTTTTCTGAATATAAGAGGGATATATGCTATGCGCAGAATCATAACGTTTTTCATTTTAATTGCAGTTGTCTGCTGGAATCAGACTCTGAACGCCCAGCAAGAGGAACGATATATTTTCGACCAGACGACACACAAATGGCTACCAGCTGAGCAGGTGGAAAAGCCTTACGAAGGTATGCTCGGTCAGGCTCAAGAATTAATTACTCACCGGAAATATCGCAAAGCAGAACATATTCTCAAAAAGTTTCTCAAACAGCAATTAGATGATAATGACCGAAGAGCTGCGATGCTGCTTTATGCCAACTGTGCTTTTCTCCGCGGA
Source organism: Phycisphaerae bacterium (assembly GCA_015486815.1). Classification (GTDB taxonomy): domain Bacteria; phylum Planctomycetota; class Phycisphaerae; order JAAYCJ01; family JAAYCJ01; genus S014-18. The sequence continues at coordinate 4,178 of WFQY01000033.1, forward strand.
CGATATGCAAAGGCACACAAACGATATACGCAAATAATAAATATGTATCCGAATACCCGCGAATTTGCTATCGCACTGAGGCGTGAACTTGATATTGCCCGTGCGTGGCTTGCTGGCAAGAAACAACGTGTGCTCGGAATATTCCTAATGGGCGCACAAGACGAAGCGCTCGATATTCTCAGTATGATAGAGCAAAATGCTGTCGGGCATAGGATTGCGGAAGTCGCTCTGCGTGAAAAGGCAGATTACTTTTTCCGAACGGGACAATTCGAACTGGCGGAGATGTCATATAGGCGGCTCATAAAAGAATATCACTCGAAACGATATCGTAAATATGCGATGTATCGGTCAGCTGCTTCTGCATTGGCATCGTTTCCGGGAACTGCGTTTGACGATACGCCATTGATAGAGGCAACGGAATTATATCAGGAATATCTCGAAAATTTCCCGAACGACAGTAAAAAGCCTGAAATTAAAACAATTCTGGAACAAATCAAAGATAGGCGTGCCCATAAGGATTTTGATATAGGAAAATTTTACGAAAGGATACGCAGAGCGGATGCCGCTGCTTATTATTTCAGAGTAGTGATAAAAAAATGGCCTGATACACTATGGGCAGAAAGGGCACGAGCAGAACTCGAGCATCTTGGATTTGATGTCGAAGAACAAAACAACAGTTAAAATTGGGATGGATAAAGCGATGAAACAGAAATTTTATATAACAAAATTTCTTCCGGTAATTTTGGCATTTATAGTGGGGTGTAGCTATTC
>WFQY01000034.1 GCA_015486815.1 Phycisphaerae bacterium
CTCGATAGACGAAGCAAACTCCTGTCAACCGGCACACGGAAAGAGCAAACTGAAGATGAAGGCCAAATCGAGCAAAAGGACTCACAGGAAAATAAAACCACGAGCAAGGCACCTGCCCATTTGAACACACCGCAGGTAGCTGCCAAAAGGAGAGAGGCAATAAGAGAATATCATCGAAGGAAAAAGGCGGAAAAAATGAAAAAAAATATAGAGCAACAAAATCACGATTCCGAACGGTGGTTCAATACGTTACTTGACACTCTCCGCCAGGACGCAAACCGACACGAATTAGCTGCCCGAAATTACGCTAAAGTACCCGAACTGTTTACGCTTCACATCGAGCATTCCGCACGAGCGTTTGAGCTTAACAGAATTTTGGATATGCTGATGATATATTCGCAGATACTCCAAAATCAGACGGAGGATAAATAATATACGGTTATTTCATTGAGAATTTTTTCGAATTGCGGTATAGCTATCGTGTATTATGAAATCAATAATAATATCAACAGGTGATGAGTTACTAACAGGCAGTACGCTTGATACCAATACAAACTGGATAGCGAGCAGGCTTACCGAACTCGATGTCGAGCTAATCTGTTGTTTTACCGTAGGCGATGATCGAGATAAGCTGTTATGGGCGATCAAGCAAGCAACGGAAAAAGCTCAACTCGTGATCATCACAGGCGGACTCGGACCAACCGACGATGACCTTACCCGATTCGTATTAGCTGAGCTTGCAAACTCCGAACTTATCGAAGATACGCATTCGCTGACGGTTATCGAAAATTTTTTCCGCTTGCGTAATAGACAGATGATAGAGCGCAATCGGATACAAGCGATGATACCCGCTGGCGCCGATGCACTCGACAATCCCGTCGGTACCGCGCCGGGAATAAAAATCAGCATAGGACAAGCGACCGTTTTTGCACTGCCAGGTGTACCCTCTGAGATGAAGCGTATGTTCGACCTTTACGTTGCAAAGTGGATTGCTCAACGTCAGCCAGCTAAAATATATCGAAAAAAAATTCACTGTATTGGCATAGGCGAATCGAATCTCGTCAGTAGGCTTGAGCCTATCGTCAAAAAATTTCCACAGATACGTTTCGGCACAACCGCTAAGGGCGGAGTTATTACCATAAATCTCGCTTATGATAAACTCGAAGCAATTGACGCATTTACATCGGACATCACAGGCGAGCTTGGCGATATCGTGTTAGGCTTCGATGACGATACTCTCTCGTCTGTCATAGGTAAACTGCTAAAGCGGAGAAAGCAGAGCCTCGTAACAACGGAATCCTGCACGGGTGGTTTGATAGCTAAGACAATAACCGACACCGCCGGCGCCAGCGAATATTTCGCGGGCGGATTTGTCTGCTATAGCAATGAGTTAAAGCAAAAGCTACTTGGCGTGCCGGAAAAAACGCTTATCGAACACGGAACTGTAAGCGAGCAAACAGCAGAAGCGATGGCTAAAGGTGCTATTAACGCCACAAATGCCAACTGGTCGATAGCTACCACCGGTATTGCAGGCCCCACTGGCGGAACAAAAGAAAAGCCCGTCGGACTTGTCTATATCGCCATTGCGAATGATAGCGACTTGGTAGATGTGCAAAAATTTCTCTTCGGCAATCTTGGCAGAGACACCGTCCGTGAGCGTGCTACTATCGCTGCCCTTAACTTCTTGCGAAAATATCTTCTTGATAATTGACTTCCGAACGAATCTGTTCTAATATCAATATTCGGATTGAGTGAAACATTTAAGAACGTGCAAAATGGAAGATTCTTTTTGTCATTCCCGCGTACGCGGGAATCCATTCTTTTAAATGTTGAAGATGGATTCCGCATATCCCTTCGGGATTGCGGAATGACAAAATGATGTACATTTTGCACATCCGTAAAGACCACGATATTATGAAAGGAATCAGAATTGTCCGAGCAATTTGTCCATCTTCACGTTCATACTCACTATTCGCTGCTCGACGGTGCCTGCAGAATCGAAGAACTGCTCGATAAATGTAAAACTCTCGGTATGGATACACTCGCTATCACCGACCACGGCAATATGTTCGGCGTGATTGAATTTTATACCAAAGCGATGAAAGCAGGCGTTAAGCCTATCATCGGATACGAAGCATACGTAGCACCGTCAGATAGACGTGTCAAAGATGCTAAGGGAATAAGCGAAGCCTCCTATCATCTACTGCTGCTTGCCAAGAATATGACGGGCTATAAAAATCTTCTCAAACTCGCAAGCATCGCATATTTAGAGGGATTTTATTATCGTCCGCGAATCGATAAGGAAATATTAAGGGAATATAGCGACGGGCTTATTTGCGCAAGTGCTTGTTTGGCAGGCGAGATTCCCGATGCTATTATCCGACAAGACATTAACCGTGCCAAACAAGTAACCGATGAATACGCATCTATTTTCGGCGAACGATTTTTCCTCGAACTGCAAGACCAGGGATTATCCGAGCAAAAATTCGTCAATGAGCATATAGCTGACATCGCCCGTGAGAAGGGCATAGGCCTTATCGCTACCAACGATATTCATTACGTCAACGCCGAAGATGCTCGTGCACACGAAATTCTCGTATGCGTCAATACGGGCAAAAAGCTCACCGATGACAAACGTCTCAGCTTCGGCTCGGACAAATTCTATATGACAAGCCCCGAAGAAATGGCGAAGCTGTTCGAAAAATATCCCGAAGCTATCAGCAATACCGTTGAGATAGCGAAACACTGCAATATTGAACTCGACTTTTCCAAACGATATGCACCGGTATATCATCCGCCGGAAAACAAAAAGCCCGAAGATTATCTTCGCGAGCTTGTCTATCAAGGGGCGAAAAAACGCTATCCCGAACTCACCGACGATATACGCGAACGCATCGAATATGAGCTTTCGGTTATCTGCTCGAAGGGATTTGCAAGCTATTTTCTCATCACTTGGGACTATGTCGATTATGCTCGAAGTAACGGTATTCCCTGCGGTGCGAGAGGAAGCGCCTGCAGCACAGTCGTCGGATACTGCCTCGGTATCAGCAATGTCGATCCGCTCAAATACGAGCTTTACTTCGAGCGATTTATGGATCCCGAGCGTAACGAGATGCCCGATATCGACATCGACATCTGCCAGCTTAACCGTCCGAAGGTTATCGATTATGTGCGACAAAAATACGGACACGTTGCACAGATAGTTACATTCAACACGATGGCTGCCCGTGCGGTAATACGCGACGTCGGTAGGGTGCTTGATATTCCGCTTCGCGAGGTCGATGCGATTGCAAAGAAAGTCCCATCGGGTCCGAAAGTAAAGCTAAAAGATGGCTTAACTTCCGAGCCCGAGCTGAACAAACTCTACGAAGAAGACGAAAAAGTCAAAGAGCTTATTGATATCGGTATGAAGCTCGAAGGACTTGCCCGAAATATAAGCGTCCATGCAGCGGGCGTGGTCGTATCGGAGCAGCCACTCGAAAATTTCCTACCTCTATGCAAATCGGGCGATGATGTCCTTACCCAATTCGAAGGTACAACCGTCGAGAAAGTAGGTCTGCTCAAGATGGACTTCCTCGGGCTACGAACTCTTACGACTATCAAGCGCGCTATTGACTTGATAAAAGAACATTATAATAAAGACATCGATATCGAGAATATCCCGCTTGACGATCCGAAAGTCTTCGCCCTTTTCGCCAATGGACAGACCAAAGGCGTATTCCAGTTTGAATCCGACGGAATGCGTGATCTGCTTATGCGTCTTAAACCCGATAAGCTCGGCGATTTGATAGCAGCGAACGCTCTGTATCGGCCTGGTCCGATGATACTCATTGACGATTATATTCAGCGTAAGCACGGGGCAAAGTGGGAATCGCCACATCCGGTAATGCAAGACGTGCTGGGCGAGACCTATGGCATAATGGTCTATCAGGAGCAGGTCTCGCGAATAGTAAATCGGCTTGGTAATATCCCGCTCAGCCGATCGTTTAGGCTGGTCAAAGCTATCAGCAAAAAGAAAAATGAAATCATCGAAGCGGAACACGAACCGTTTATCAAAGGCTGTATCGCTAATGGCTTGAGTAAAGACAAAGCGGAAGAGCTATTCGAGATAATCAGACGGTTTGGCGGGTATGGCTTTAATAAGGCACATTCGAGTAGATACGCAATCGTAGCATATCAGACAGCATATCTGAAAACGTATTATCCCGTCGAATTTATAGCTGCCCTTTTGACCTTCGAGATGGGCAATAGCGATAAAGTCGTCGAATACATTACAGAAGCTCGGCGTATGGGTATCGATGTAAAACCGCCCGACATAAACGCATCGGGCAGCGACTTCACGCCCGTTTACGAAAATAATAGCAAAGGGGAAATTCGTTTCGGACTGGCAGCTGTCAAAGGTGTCGGAACAAAAGCGGTCGAAGCCATCGTCGAAGCGAGAAAAGAAAAAGGCAGATTCAAATCTATCTTCGATTTCTGCCAACGTGTTGACCTGCGAAGTGTAAATCGAGCTGTTATCGAAGCGTTGATAAAATGCGGCGCATTCGATTCTACCGGAGCAAAACGAAAAGCTATGTATGACGTACTCGATCGAGCGATAGAATTCGCTTCTCAGGTACAAAAAGACGCATTGGCAGGCCAACTTAGCTTTTTCGACACATTCGAACAGCAATCACAAGACGATACCGAAAAATTGCCCGACGACGAATGGCCCGAAGCTCAGCTGCTCAATTTCGAAAAACAAACTCTTGGCTTCTACGTAAGCTCGCATCCGCTCGTCCAATATGCAGAGCTGTTAAAGCAATACGCAACGAGCGACACAAAACAACTTACCGAACTCAACGATGGCGATGAAATAATACTGGGCGGATTGATTGAGAAGGTCAGACTCACAAATGTCAAAGCGAGGAATGGAAAATCAAAATCAAATGGTAATGGTAGCAATGGCAAAGACAACGGCACACGGAAGATGGCAATCGCTACTCTCGAAGACCTCGCAGGCAAAGTTGACATTGTCGTCTTTCCCGACGATTACACCAGACTAAACGAATTGGTCAAACCGGAAAAACTCGTCTTTGTGTGCGGCAGAGTCGATAGACGCAGAGAAGAACCCTCGGTAAGAGTAACCGAAATATATCCGCTCGAGCAAGGACCGGAGCATCTCACCAGCGATTGTCTGATTAAACTCAGTTCCATTGGTTTGGACACATCGACAATCGACAAGCTCGCAGAGATAGCGAAACTTTACCCCGGCAGATGCAGGCTTATGTTTTCCATCAGAACCAGTGATGGCCATATCGTTACAATTCGAGCAGCTGATAATTTCTGCATCAAGCCATCAAAAGAATTTATCCGACAGGTAGAATCATTGCTTGGTAGCGGACACATTCAGCTAATAGCTGGCAGAACCACTAACGGAGCTAATGGAGCGCCCACAAGCAACGGAGCTGCTCGGCTGAGACGCCGACAGCCTGTTTCCGCACAGGGTTAGTCTAAAACTGGGCAATATTCCCCACCAATATAACGTCCAACAATTGGGCAATTTTCCCCGAAATTATTCCTCAAAACCTTTAGCTCATAAGCCCCGCATTTATAATTGCTTACAGTCGCAATTTTTTAAAAATATTTGGCACGGTGGTTGCACTATATAATATTGAACACTTTGAAAAGCACCTTGGAGAATTGAGGTACTGAAGCTTTCCGGACTGGTTTGGCAGTCCGGAAGGGAGAGAGGCCAACGCTGGCTGATGGCCAGGTACATTGACAATTGAATCACAGAAGTTGACGGTGACGAGGTGGTTTTTCGGGATGCGTGGTCCCGGTCGGTACCGCGATTGTCAGCTTGTAGGGCCTGGGCTGACAACGCTTCTGTGATTCGACCAATGACCTGCCATCAGTCCGGCAGGGATTGAAAACGCCGGCTGTCTCCACCCACAATGGGCAGTCGGCGTTTGTCTGTTTTTCAACAGCAACTACATCAATATCTGCAAAATTATTCCGAACATAATAAGCGTAAAACTTGACAAAATCACTTCAAAAGGATAAAGTACCTTATATTATCAGCCCGGGTGGCGGAATAGGCAGACGCGTCAGGTTGAGGGCCTGATGTCCAGTATTGGACGTGCTGGTTCGACTCCAGTCCCGGGCATTATTCAGAACTGCTCGTCTGATGAAAAAAACAAACACAAACATATCCGATGCGTTTCTGCTCTTGTATGTAGCTTTAATCGTAGGCTGCTGGCTTATAGCAATATCGAAGTTCCCTACCGCTGTTACGCTCGACGACGGCTGGATTCACCTTACCTTCGCACGAAATCTCGCACAAAAACATATCTGGTCGATAAACCCGACAGGCTCGACAGGCGGGACAACTTCACTATTGTGGGTTTTGCTGCTTTCGCTCGGTTTTCTCTTTACCGACAACGGTGTTGCAATATCGTATGCGTATAATATTGTTTTACTTATGCTCTCTGCGTTGCTGATACGCAGGATTCCGGGCGAACTTTTTCCTCGCTCGCGAACAGGCTGGCTGACGTTAGCCGCTATTATCGCAATATCAGCAGGCAATCTCATCTGGTTCGCATTTACCGGAATGGAAACCCTTTTGCTGCTGACGATAGGTTTGTCAGCTATATATTTCGCATCGCAGAAAAGATTTTTTCTTGCGGGACTTTTCGCTTTTCTATCCGCTCCGACTCGTCCGGAAGGAATAATCATTTCGCTAGTGATAGCTATTTTACTTCTGAGACGTGAAAAGCGAAAAATCACCGCAGCTATAATAGCTTCCGGCATAATGGGTCTGATTGTTGTCTGCTTGTGGAATTTTTATCTTACGGGCACATTCCTACCAAGTACGCTAATAGGCAGACGATGGATTATCGGCGTCGGGCCAACAGCTAATTTCAATCCGATACATATTGCATATAATTTTTTCCGCATTGTTGGTGTTTGGGGATTTCGTCTGATGCAATTTACTTTTGGCGAGCAACTACTGGCAAAGCTCGGATTGGCCGATTGGTTTTGCTGGTCGATAGCAGGTCTCTGCGCTATCATATCCCTTATAGGCTTTGTATTATACGTAAATAGAATGAAATTCATCGCGACAGGCCTGCTGATATGGTCAGTTCTTACGATTTTTGCTTACGCAGTAATGATGCCTACCAGAGGCCACGCAGGAAGATATCAGCCGATGATAATTCCTTTCGTAATGATATGCTTTGCTCTTGGTGTCAGGTATCTTTGGCGGATAAAAACCACCCGAATATTACTTATTCTCATAACATTCGTTTCGCTCTGCTCGCTTTACGTCTGGTGCGTCATTACGCAAATGTCCCTTATACATTTCGAGAAGGTTCACATATCCGCTGCCCGATGGATTGCAAAAAATACCCCGCCAAAAGCAAAAATAGCTGCCTTCGACATAGGCGCCCTTGCATACTTTAGCCATCGCTATATCATCGACCTTGGCGGATTGATCGACCCGCAAGCGGGAAGGGCGATGTATAACGGAACAATCCCGCAATACATTATAAAACAACACCTCGATTATTTAGCTATGATTTATCCATATACCAGCCCCGATGTCTATATGACAGAGTTAAAAATCGATCAGTTCGAAAAAAACGGAGAATTAAGATTGCTAAAAACATTTCACATTGATATAGAAAAACCATATTGGCCTGGCGATGCCGCCAGACTGTTGACTAACACCATAAAGGTATATAAAACGAAATGGAAAAAGCAACATCGTTAAACAGACAATCTCTTTGGCTTATTATAGCTGGCGTAATCGCATTAGCAATCGCGATAATACTCTGGCAGATAAACAATACCGCCTGTGCAATAGTCATACTCGAGCTTCCCAATCTGCTTGCGATTTTTCTAAGCGGCTTGACGATAGGCTATCTGCCCGTAAAATTCCTCGCGAACGATTTGGCAAAATCACAAAAACTCATTTTAGCCACCGCATTGGGAACGGGCATATTGAGTTTGATCGTTCTCATCGCAGGGCTCGGGGGACTATTACATCTGCGATGGTGCTGGTTGACTTTCATTTGGCTATTCGGATTTATAGGTGCGATTTTGGTCTATGTTAATCTTAAATCATCCGCTGAGGAATCCGAAGAATCTATTGTTTTCGAGTCGGGCAGATGGTGGACGATTTTGCTTGTGTTAGCCATTCCGTTTGCAATTTTGGCACTTTTGTGTGTTACGATTCCGCCAGGTGTGCTTTGGTCAGCTGAGGGTGCGGGATACGATGTACTCGAATATCATCTTCAGATACCCAAAGAATGGTTTCTCGCGGGAAGGATTTTTCATTTGTCAAACAATGTCTATTCGAACTTTCCGCTCAACGCAGAGCTGCTTTATCTGCTGGTGATGATATTGAAGAATAGCCCATACGAAGCGGTGTATCTGGCACAGATGATTCACCTTGCTTTTGCGATTTTGTTCGTCGCTACCGTATGGACATTTACAAGAAGTTTTGGTTTAAAACCCGCTGCTGTTGCGACAACAGCTGCTGGCAGTTGTAGCTGGATTATGTATCTTGCACCGCTCGCATATAACGAGATGGGAATGATTTTCTCCGGAGCTGCCGCTACCGGACTGCTTATTCATTGCTGGCGGAAAGAATCACCGAGCATGATAAAATATGCTTTACTGATAGGCTTAGTTTTAGGCGTTTCCAGCGGATTCAAATATACATCGGTAGCTATGATTTTCGCACCGGCGGCACTCGCCTTTTTCGTCCTCGCACTTCGCAAAACAAAATTCCATCTCGCATTACTGTCAGCTCTCATACTGACAGGTGGCTGGGCATCTATGTTTTGTCCATATCTCATACGCAATTATTTTTGGACGGGCAATCCGGTATTTCCGCTTGCTTACAAATATTTCGACGGCAGTGATTTCGACAAAACGCTCGCTCATCGCTGGGAACGGGGACACAGCGCAAAACTGCCTGGAATAAAGCAACCCGAAAAATCCTTTACCGACAAACTCCACAATATAATACCACGTATGAAGCAACTCTATTGGGCGGGATTCAGAAATATCGTGATCGACAATTTCATAGCTGAAACGTATCGTGCAAAAGGAAAATTCAGAGAAGCGCAAAATATCATCAACCCCCCGCCTATTCTCGACCTACCAAAATTCGGATTGGCGATATTGATACTACCGTGGCTGATCTTCTTCTCACGCAGGCAAAGATTCATCGATTGGCTATTGCTACTGATGTTCCTATTTCAAACATTCGTTTGGCTGTTTTTCACACATCTGCAGGCGCGCTTTTTGATTACTTGGCTTACGGTACTGCCATTTCTAATCGCACGCTCCTCGGACAGGACAGCGAAAACATTCTCCTTTGCCAATATATTCATTTTTGCAGCGTTGATAATCTCATCAGCTATCAATCTCAGCGACTGCTTAGGACGATACAAACGACACTGCTATACCGAGACAGGTCAGCCGATAAATTGGTTTGGTCAGCATCAAGCATTCCTGAAAGGATTAGTGCCGGGCTATGAGCAATTGAAGATAATCAACGAAACTCCGTCAGCTACTACAATGCTCATTGCTGACGCACGTCCATTCTATTGTCGGGGTAAAACAATATACTGGACAGTCTTCAATCGCAACGATTTCGCACAGGCAGCTGCCTGCCCATTATATAAACTTAAAAATTACATCGCACGTGTACATCCCGATTTCATCTTTGCCAACTGGGCGGAAGCATATCGACTCAAGCATACTTATGGCTTTGACAAATCCATCAAGCCTCAACTGTTTTATTATTTGAGTTCTCCGCCACGATTCAAAGTTAAGCGAATAAAACATTGGCGGCCTATTATCCGCTTTGACGGAAGACCGACCGCAGCGAGAGTGCTTTATAAGCTGATATATCCGAAATCGCACAAAAGAAAAACGAGGTCGGATACGTCGCCCCCCCGACGACGTACCC
>WFQY01000035.1 GCA_015486815.1 Phycisphaerae bacterium
AGATTATACAAAGCGATAAATAAGGTAAAGATTCTCGCTCCGCCTACTGATTGTGTCGTGCCGATAGGCGAAGAAAATCTGCTTCGCGGGTTACAATCGATAATCAATGCCGACTTTTTCACCGCTACTACCAGACCACCTTCGGTATATCGCGGCAATCCGTTTATAATCGAAGCAGCATTAGCCTATGGTAAACCCGAAAAGAATAACACCAGTGAAGACGAGTTCGTGTTAAGCTCAGCGGAACATCCCCAGATGGAAGTTGGCGAGGGAGGCGAACTGGTCAGGCTGATGCGTTTTGCAAATCGTGTACCGCTGTTATATCAGCAATCCGCATGTGCGACATATAAAGCGATGGTTACGACCAATTGGCGGAATTATCATCTTTCGCAATCTCGCGGTGCTTTGCCTGCTGGGCCTGCTGTCGTTATGATTCATATCGCTTCGGTATGGGTGCCATTTACGAGCGAGTCCAAAGAGGCAATCGCCCACTATCCGGAAATTATCAAGGAGATCAAACTTGCTATTCAGGATTGTGGCAGAAAACTCGCCCGATATTTATCACGTCAGCGTCGTCAGCAGGATGAACTTAAAAAACGCAGCTATATCGAAAAATATATCCCGCATATAGGCATAGCGTTGAAGGAGATTCTCAACCTACCGGATAAAAAAGTTGAAAAGGTCAACAATGAGCTCAAAGGAATTTTAGAACGTTCAAGAAAAATGTGATATTAGATATTATTGATTGGGTCCGCAAATATCTTTCAACGGTTTATTATGAGGCGAGTTGTCGATAATTTTTTCGAATTCCTTCAAGATGTCAGATAGGGTTTTGAAACATTCCGTTTGCTTAACCGGAACGCTATCGTTTCCTATGCTATCGAGTGTGTCGAGAATATATGATATTGTCAAAACGTCGAGTGGTCGGGCGGGTTGATATCCCGTTTCCCTTTCTTCGGGCATTTTAACCTCAGCGATTATTCCGCATTGTAAAAGCTCATATAGTATTTCCCGTACAAGACGAATCGGAATTTCCAGATGATGTGTCAGTTTTTCTGCTGTCACGGGTTTATCACCTTTAAGAAAATCCTGTATCAAAGTATGCACAATCTGGAGGGCAAGTAGTTTTTTATAATGTCGGCTTACATTTTTACAATCCGGCTCAAATTCATAAGTATCTACATTCTGATGAGCAAATGAAATTTCAGCGCCAAAAAGAATAATAAGCCAGCTAAGCTGAAGCCAGACAAGAAATAAAGGCAATGCTGCAAAACTGCCGTAAATCGCATTGAATTTGGCAACTCCTATCTGAAATGATATATACGTCCCCTGAACTATCTGGTATATCGAGCCAGCGATTATTCCCGCGACAAGGGCTGAACGGAACTTTACCTTCGTATTGGGCATAAAGATATAAAGAAAGGTAAACAGGATCCAGATTACACAATAAGGCAGTCATTTTAGCAAAAAGAATATCGCCCAACTAAACATCCCTAAAAATGCTATACGTTGGGTAATGATCGTTACCTGACTTATCACAAAAACCGTTGCACTGCTGGATATGATAATAAGTAACGGACAAATAAACATCACTGACAAATAATCACAGAATTTTCGCCCGATAGACCTTGCTCGCTTTACACCCCAAATATCATTAAATGAATATTCGATATCGCCGAGTACCTTGATTACCGTCCAAAACAATATAGCCACTCCGACGCCAGCGATAACTCCGCCTTTGGTATTTTCGAGCAAGGAATGCGAAAAGGCTATTATTTTGTTTACGACCTCTTCCTGTCCTGGCATCTTTTCGATAAGCTGACGCTCGAGTGCCTTTTCGGTACCAAAACCCTTAGCGATTCCGAATATCATAGCGAAAATAGGAACGATTGACAAAAGAGAATAAAAGGTAAGTGCCGATGCTCGTAGCCGACATTTATCTTCATCGAAACCGCGGAGAGCTAAGAGGAAAATCCGAACCTGCTTAATTAAAATCGACTTACTTCGCGGAATCGTATTGAGACGAATACGCCAAATATCGGTTTTGAGAAAGCGTATAATATTCGAGACTATTTCAGCCATTCTATTTGAGTTTTTTGTTTAACTTTATATTGTTCTTTAAGATATTCTTTGTGCCCTTACCATCCCGCTGAGAACCTTTGGTGCCTTTTTTGCTTCCCGAGAGCAAACCCTTTAAGACGGATTTTCCTTTCTTTTCAATATTAGCTTTCGTCTTCTTGTTTATGGTTTTCTTATTTATTATCTTTTTAGAAGAGCTATGTCCGTCGCCAATAACTCCTTCCAAAATACCACTCGCTCCCTTTACGGAGGACTTCAAAAGATTCTGAGTATCCAACAAGTTTCCCTTGAGTTCCTTCAAAATATTATCAGGTGCTATTCCTTTCGAATGTTTAATGACTTCTAACAGGATCGCTGGAATTACCTTCATTATGAGCTGTCTTATCACTACCGGCGAATCTTCCGAGGAGACGTTTTCCAGAATAATAGTCGGAATTTTCACCGTCATATTTTTGGAAGCAAGCTTTACGTCCATATTGAAATGTGCAACGACATTCTTAACGGTAATCGTATCGACAAATATCTTCTTACCACCCTCAGCTGTTTTTTCAGGTGCTTGCTTTTCCTCACTGCTTAAACGTTTTATATTGTCCAATATCTTTGAGACATTGTTTCCGGTGAGTGTCTGGTCAATATTTATATCGAGGCCATCGAGAACAAATTTCCTTGCACGAATAGTATCGGAAAACAAACTCGACGGCTGAACCACCAAATCCAATTTACTCATATCCATCAAATACGGACTGGTAAATCCGTCGGGATTGTATATCCTAAGTCCATACATATCGATTTGACCGTCAAGTAGGCCTATATGAACTTTGTTCAGCGTTGCCTGAACTCCCAACGCATAGGTTGCGCCTTTCTCTACGCCTGATTTTGCTATGGAATCGATAAGCGAGATAGCAATTA
>WFQY01000036.1 GCA_015486815.1 Phycisphaerae bacterium
GCAGCGTCAGATGTGTATAAGAGACAGGAGTTATAGCACGGAAGCCGAGGACAGAAGCTGCCCAGCCAAGGTGGGTCTCGAGAATCTGTCCGACGTTCATTCTGCTCGGTACGCCAAGCGGATTCAAGACAATGTCAACCGGTGTGCCGTCTTCGAGAAACGGCATATCTTCGACAGGTAAAATGCGTGCGATGACACCCTTGTTTCCGTGTCGGCCTGCCATTTTGTCACCAACGGAAAGATGCCGTTTTGTGGCGATGTAAACTTTTACCATCTCGAGCACACCACTGGGCAATTCGTCGCCACGCTGAAGTCTTGTAATTTCAGCCTGCTGCTCTTCTTTGAGGTCGTTAATCTTAGGCCAATATTTGCTGACTATCTTTTGGGCGTCATCACGCATAGATGCGGGTTTTACCCATCGGACATCAAATGTTTCGATCTGCTCGAGAATGACTTCGTCAATATCGCTCTTGCCGACTTTCTGTAGAGTGTTGGGGTCAACGAGGGTCTTTCCTGTCAGGTCGTTTATCTCGTCAACCATCTGTCGGAATATCTTAATCATACGAGTATTGTATTTTCGTTTTATCTCGGGGATCTTGGCTTTTATCGCCTTTTTCTGCTGATCGCTCATAGCGCTTTTGCGTGCGAAATGTCTTGCGCCGATTACAATGCCTTCTACGCCTGCGGGTACTTCGAGGGAATCGTTTTTGACATCTTCGCCGGCACGGCCGAAAATAGCTTGCAGGAGTTTTTCCTCGGGGGTAAGCTCGGTTTTGCTCTTTGGAGAGACCTTGCCAACGAGGATATCGCCTGTCTTTACGTATGTACCTATCTGGACGATGCCGTTTTCGTCAAGGTTTCGCAGGGCACGTTCGGAAACGTTCGGAATGTCGCGGGTGAATTCTTCGCGTCCGAGTTTGGTCTCGCGTACCTCAACGCTATACTCTTCGATGTGTATGGAAGTATAGACATCGTCCTTTAATAGTCTTTCGGAAACGAGGATAGCATCTTCGAAATTGTATCCATCGAATGGCATGAAAGCAACGAGTAGATTTCTGCCGAGGGCTAACTCGCCATCGTGAGTAGCTGGTCCGTCAGCGATTATCTGGCCTGCTTTGACTCTATCGCCCATTTTGACGATAGGTTTCTGGTTTAAGCAGGTTCGCTCGTTGAGGCTTTTGAATTTCGTAAGGTTGTATTCGTCGGTATCGTTTATGATTATCCGCTGGGCATCGACGTAAGTAACCTTGCCGGAATTTTTGGCACGAACGACCATTCCGGAATTAACCGGAACGTGCTGCTCCATACCGGTGCCGACAATAGGCGGTTCGGTGCGAATGAGCGGGACAGATTGTCGCTGCATATTTGAGCCCATAAGGGCACGGTTGGCATCGTCGTGTTCGAGGAACGGAATCAAAGAAGCAGATACACCTACAATCTGCTTTGGCGAAATGTCGATGTATTGGACATCTTTTGCATTTACCTTTCCGAGATTGCCTTTGACTCTCACAAGCACTTCTTCGTCGGGCAGCTTGTTGTTTTTGAGGATGTGCGGAGGCGCGATAATAGCGTTCATTTCCTCGTCGGCACGGAAGTGGACAAGCTTGCCGTTGACTTTGCCTCTTTCCACCTGTCGATATGGTGTAAGGAGAAATCCGAATTCATCGACGGCGGAATAGACAGCCATCGATGAGATAAGGCCAATGTTTGTGCCTTCGGGCGTCTCGATTGGGCAGATTCTGCCATAGTGGGAAATATGGACGTCGCGTACTTCGAAACCTGCACGTTTTCGGTTAAGCCCGCCGGGGCCAAGGGCTGAAAGTCGTCTTTCGTGAGTTAGCTGAGAGAGCGGATTTGTCTGGTCAACGACTTGTGAGAGTTCGCCTCTGCCGAAGAAGTAATCGATAGCTGAGCTGACCGCTTTGGTATTGATTATTTCTGCGATTCGTTTTACCTGATCGGGCGCTTTTACTGAAATGCGCTCCTGAACGGTTCGGCGGAGCTTGAGCATACCTTTTCGTAATTCCTCGACAGCTAATTCATCGATTGTGCGCAGACGACGATTGCCGAGGTGGTCGATATCATCGATTTCACCTTCGCCTGAGCGAAGTTTGAGGATATATTTTAGGGTATTGACGAAATCGTCGGGCTTGAGCACCATCTCGTCGAGCGGGATATCCTGTGAGAATTTTCGGTTAATACGGAAGCGTCCGACTCTGCCGAGGCGATATCTTGCATCATCGTAGAATTTTTCTTCGAATAGTTTTTTTGCTTTTTCGACCTGAGGCGGATTGCCAGGACGCAGGCGTGTATAGATTTTCAACAGTGCTTCTTCGTGCGAGCGTGAAGTATCTTCACGCAGGGTATTGAGAATGAGCGGGTCGGAAAGTTTTTCGATTATCTCAATCTGTTTAAGGTCGGAGCCTGTGATTTTCTTCAACGCACCGGAAACGTCCGCACCTGCGGGAAGAATTTCTTCGCCTGTTGCAGGGTCGATTACGGGTTGGGCGGTTATCATACCAGCTTTTAGCTGAGTTGTCGGGATAGATTTTGTCGGATAAAATTCCTTTATGATAGCTTCATCCGAGCTGAAACGCTCGTCGAGTGCGCGGAGGAAAGTGGTAGCAGCCATTTTCGACGATTGGTCGATTCTGACAGCTAACAATTCGCGTTTTGTTACGTTTATTTCAATCCACGAGCCACGCTCGGGGATAATTCTGGCAGCGTGAAGCGGACGGTCGGCGTCTTGCGATTCGACAACGAAATCAACGCCTGGCGAGCGGTGAAGCTGAGAGACGATTACACGGATAGCGCCGTTGATGATAAATTCGCCACCGCCAAGCATAATAGGGACTTCGCCAAGATAGACGGATTCTTCGATGCTCTCGCCGGTTTCTTTTCTGGTAAGCCTAAGGCGTGCGCGCAGAGGTTTTCCGTAGGTGAGTTTAAGCTCGCGGCATTCCTGAGGGGTATATCGCGGTTTGCCAAGCTCATAATCGAGATATTCGATTACGACATCGCCGCTATAGCTTTCGATAGGGAAAATTTCCCTGAATAAGCTTTCCAAACCTGCGTCTTTTCGTTTTGACGGTTCGACAGTTTCCTGGAGGAAACGTTCGTACGCTTGCCTTTGTACCCGAATCAAATCGGGGATAGGAAGCGCATCACCTACTTTACTGAAATTTCGAACTGTGGTTGGTACTACCATATTCTTATACCTCCCAAAAAATAGCGAAATTCGCTACGGAAGAATCGTCTGTCTATGTATTATATCGCTGGCGAATGTAAAACTCAAAAAAATCAGACCGAAAACACTCCCTTTCACACTTTGGGAGTGCTTTCGGACGATTAAACTTTTTGTATTGACCATCATATTCTTCAAGTATAGGCCAGTAATTATTTAAGCTCGACGGTAGCTCCCGCTTCTTCGAGCTCTTTCTGCAATTTTTCCGCTTCTTCTTTGGTCAGACCTTCTTTGACTGGCTTAGGAGCGCTGTCAACAAGGTCTTTTGCCTCTTTCAGACCAAGGTTAGTAGCAGCACGAACAACCTTGATGACCTGAATCTTCTTGTCGCCTACGTCTTTGAGAATTACATCAAAGGTGCTCTTTTCTTCAGCTGCTTCGCCTTCTCCACCGCCAGCGGCACCGGGCATAGCAGCTACCGCAACTGCGCCGGCAGCGGGTTCGATACCGTGTACCTCTTTGAGGTAATCGCCAAGCTCTTTTGCTTGCATAAGAGTCAGGGAAACAATTTTGTCGCCTAATTCTTTAATATCAGCTGACCATTCTTTTGTTGCTTGTTCCGTTGTTACTTGTTCTGCATCACTCATCGTTATACTACCTTCCATTAAAACAAAACCATCTTTTCAGTTAATTACCACAACACAAATTCGGTCGGCTAATCAAATGAGGAAGTGCGTAAAACCTCATTTTCTCAGCCTATACCGAGAAATCTACATATAAAATTTAAGCAGCCTCCGATTGTTGTTCGAGTTTTTCTTGCAAAGCTTTGATACAGCCGGCGATTTTGGCAGCAGGACTTGTAATAGCGCCTGCCAATCGCGATCCCGGAGATTGCGCCAGTGTAACCACCTGTCCCATAAGCTCGGGACGTGTTGGCATTTTGGCTAATTCTTTCGCAGCTTGTTTGTCAAGTAGCTGACCTTCGACCACGGCACCGCGAACTTCAAGAGTAGGGAGCTTTTTGCTCCATTCGGCTATTTCCCGAGCGGCATCTACGATAGAATCGCCACCACTTACCACGGCACAGGGCCCTTCTAATATCCCTGAAACAATTTCAAGAGTTGTACCGTCAACGGCACGTTTGAGCATGGAATTTTTAACCACTTCCATACGAATCTTTTTTTCGCGAAGCCCCCTTCTCAGCTCAACCGTATCGTTAGCCCCTATCCCTATGGGATTAACAACCAAAACACTGTCAAGCTCAGCATATCGAGCTTTGAGTTCGTTTGTTATCAAATTTTTTAATGGCTTACTCATATTTACTCACCC
>WFQY01000037.1 GCA_015486815.1 Phycisphaerae bacterium
TGTTGACCTTTCTGCGATTGATCGGTTGATACATACTGCGGATACCCCCGAGCCTGCCAATATCACTTCAAGTAACGTAGCGTTCATTCAGCTTAAAACGGCTTCCGCTGATGATGTTGCTTCTCAGATTCAGTCAGCGCTCGGTACAGGCGGCGGAGATTCCAAATCCAAATCGTCCGATGTGCCTATTGTGTCAGCTTCGCCGGAAGGAAATTATTTGATAGTAACGGGTAAGCCTGCACAAATAGAGCGTATAAAAAAATATGCGGAGCAGTTTGATAAGATGGCGACTCAGCTGCCCGAGGTTTTGGCGGTTAGACCTATTCAGAAAGCGTCCGCTCAACGTATAGCACAGATGCTTTTGGCGGTCGTGCCGCAGATGACGAGTACCAGTGTAAAACTCGCTAATGTGGATATGAGCGGTAGGGAAATCAATATCGAGAAATTGCTTGCAAAACCTTCTACCAAATCCGCCAAGCCGATGGTAACAATCGGCGTTGATAAAACAAACAACGTCCTCGTGATAAGAGGTCGGCCTCGCGATATCAAAGAAATCGATAAGATAATCGAAAACCTTACGTCAAACATCGAAGGCGATGTCCAATTCAAGATTTATAAGCTTACCTATGCAAGCCCTTATGAGATAGCTCAAAATCTTGAAATGGTTTTCAATGAAGTATCAATGCCAAAAGTGAAATCGACTAAGAGAAATTCGCGGAGGAGAGTGCTGCCAAGCATCAAATATCGTATTCGCGCAATACCTGCTCCTTCTATGAATGCGGTTATTGTTCGTGCTAATCCGCGAGATGACAGAGTGGTTAAGGAATTGATCGCTCAATTAGATGTTAAGAGGCCGGGAAACGTTAGGATTTTCAAACTTAAATATGCACGTGCGGACGCAGTTGCGAGAAATATCACGGACGTTTTTAAAACTTCTCGCTCTCGTCGTAGAAGTAGTTTTAGCAGAATGAGTATCAGGTCTATTATAGGCGAGCAATGGCAATCGCCTGTTAGGGTTTCATACGATATTTCCTCAAACAGTATAATCGTTTCCGCAGATAAGGCGCAGATGTCTCAGATTGAACAGATAATAGAAACCGTAGATCAGCCTGCGGTCAGCGGAATGGATGTTTATGTGCTCGCACTTAAATCGGGCAAAGCGGAAAGACTCGCGCCTATGGTGCAAAAAGTAATCCAGCAGGCGGAAAAGATGCATGCATCACAATTGCGGCTTAGACCTGCGCCATTGGTTGTCTCCGCTGACAAACGGACTAATTCACTTATCATAGCTGGCAGTGCCAGACAGTATGAACAGGTAAAGAAACTCGTAACTCAACTCGAAGAATTGCAACCTGCCGGTCCCAAACGCATATATGTTGTGCCGTTACGCAATGTTGACCCGAAGCGTGCAAAGCAGATACTCGAGCAGCTTTTACCACGAACACAAAGTCGGGCAAATTCGTATTCACATCCGATATTTACTCTCTCCGATTATCTTATATCATCGGTAATTGCACAAACTACGAAACCGACCACTCAAAAGCATCAGCTTGCAACTTTACTGACAGAGCGAAAGCAACCTTCAAACTCCGCTTTGACGATATTGAAGAAAATGATAGAAAGCTCACTTGATAAAGAAAATGCTCTGCCGTCTCATATGAGAGGAAAAAGAAAACTCACTCCAACGGTTAGGACTATCAAGCCGGCATTGCCGACTAAGAGTCAACTACCAGCTAAATCGTTTTCCGATATAAAGTCTTTGGCAATGAAAGTGAAGGGCGATGTTGAGATTACCCCTATGCCCGAACAGGGCGCGTTAATAATTTCCGCAAGCGAAGAAGATTATAAAGTCATATCGAAAATTCTTGCTTTGTTGGATATGGCTGCTCCGGCTCCTGTAGTTAAAATATTCAAACTTAAGAACACTCAGGCAACTGTTCTGCAGGGGATATTAAACAAATTATTTGCGAGGAGAAAACTGCCTCGTGGTTTTCCGCCTATCAACATAACAGCTGACCCTGCAACCAATTCGATTATCGTTTCCGCTGATCCGAAGATAATGAGTGAAATCGAGCGTGTAATAACGGAGCTTGATTCTACCGAACAGATACCCGAAATCGAATATCAAACATTTACGCTACAAAATGCACGTGCCAGCGAAGTTGTTCCGAAGATTCAGGAAATGCTCAAGCAGATTTTAGCAGGCAGAGGCATTGACACAAAAAAACTCCCGTTTTCGATTACTTCGGACGATAGGACAAATACAATATTGGTAACAGCTCCCAAAAAATATCTTGACCAGTTTGCCAAACTGATAGCTGTCCTTGATTCGGTACCATCTTATGCTACCGTTCAAATGGAAATTGTCAGATTGAAACGTGCAAATGCGGATGCTCTTGGCAATCTTTTAAATTCGCTGGTAGCTTCTCAGGCGCCATCGAAAACGTCTGGCTCTCGCCGTCGAAGACGTGGCTGGATCTCGATGCCACTTTCCGAGCTGCAAACTTCACAGAGTAAACGTTCGTTTCAGATACTCAAAAGGCTGAAATTCGCTTCGGAAAAAGAAGGCAAGGAATTTACTCTCGACCTCGAAAAGCCGATACTATTTCTGCCCGACAGTTCCAGTCAGTCGATAGCTATCTTATCGACGGAAGAAAATATAGATGCGATCAAGCAGATTATCGACTTGTTCGACCGCGTACCAATAGCTGAAGATCTTAAAGTCAGGGTATTTCCGCTTAAACACGCTGATGCCGATGAAGTGGTGAAGGATCTTAAAGACCTTTTCAAACAGGGAAAATCTCTTACCGAAGAGCCTGGTACGGGCAGAAAAGAAGGTGTGCCTGAGAATCTATCGGGCAAAGCTGTGGTCTATAATATTGCCTTTGCTTCCGATGCAAGAACAAATACCGTTATTGTCAGTGGCAGGGAATCAAGTGTAGCGTTGGTGGAAGCATTGATTACTCAGCTCGATAGCAATACATCTACTCATTTGTATCCTATCAGGCTTATTTGGCTAAAGAATGCTTCTGCGACCGATGTTGCAAAACTGCTACAGGATATGATGGACAAAAGGCTTAAGCGAACGAAGGCTCTCGGCGTTGGTAAGTCGGCGGAGCGAATGAGGGTTATAATACAAGCTGATGCGAGAACAAATTCCCTTCTGGTAAGTGCATCCGAAGATAATTTTGAGGAAATAAACAAAATTGTCGATCAACTTGATTCTGCCAAAAGTATAGGATTTACTCCCGTTTTGATTACTTTGAAAAATATTCGCGCGGACGAGACAGCTAAGGTACTGCGAGATTTCTTCAAACAGCAGGCACAAGCGAAAAAACAGCTTACAAGGAACGCACAGGTTGAGCCAGCCCCCGTTATCGTTCCCGATCCGACGAGTAATAGTCTGATAATCTGTGCTACAAGGGCAAATCTCAAAGACGCACAAAATCTGATCGATACGCTCGACAATATGTCCGTAACAAAGACAATGCAAGTGGCGGTTATTCCTCTTCGCAGTGCTGACGCGAGTGAGCTTGCAAAAGCGATTATGGGTGTACTTAATCCGTCTAAGAGCCAAAAGGGGCTCAGACAATCGGTCATTCTCGAATTTCTACGAAAAACTCCCGAAGGCGCCCTACTGAGTACACGTGCCAAAAAAGATATTGTATATTTGTATGGCGATAAGACGAGCAATCTCCTAATTGCTCTTGGTCCCGCTGATACTATTGATTTGATAAAGGCATTAGCGAAAGAAATTGATCAGATAGCACCATCGGTCAACATCAGAATCTTTGCTCTTAACAATGCTGACGCTACCGAGATGAAAAAGACCATCGAAGAACTTTTCGCTATTGGAAAAGCTAAGAAGGGACAAGCTCCTACCATAGCTACAGGTCAAACAGTGGTAGGGTCCAAATTGGAAAGGGAACTTCTGAGTGTAACAGCTGATTCTCGTACCAATTCGCTTATAGTTACGGGAACCAAATCGTATCTCGATTTGATAGCGGATATGGTTAAAAAACTCGATTCGAAAGCTATCGAGCAGCAGAAGACCGAAGTGATTGCGTTGCGAAATGCGGATCCTGAAAATATTCAAAAAGCTATTTCCACGCTGATAGGCAATCGTATTAAAACGTTGAAGGAAGCTTATGGTAAGGATATAGCCCCCGAACGTCTCGTTGAGCAGGAGGTAAATATAGTCGCGGACAAAGACTCTCGCAAGGTTATCTTGCAAGCATCGCCAAGATATTTCGACAAAGTTAAACAGATAATAGCAGAGCTCGACGAACCGCCTTCGCAGGTAATGATACAGGCGTTGCTTGTTGATGTTCGTGTGGATAACAAAACGGAATACGGCTTTGAGGGTGTCGGACAGGATCTTGCGTTTACAAAGGCGAGTAATGAAGCTGGAACACCGGGAATTGGGCCTAATCACGACATTATAGTCGGAACGGATGTCGGAGCAGGCGGTGGGGGTGCGTTGGCTGGTTTTACTTTCGCACTCAATAGCGAAGATTTTAATTTCCTTCTACGTGCCCTTCAGTCCGACGGTAGGCTTCAGGTGTTATCACGTCCGCAGATAATGGCTCGTGATAATGTCGAAGCTGAGATTCAAATAGGCCAACGAGTGCCGTACCCGACGGGCTCGACTACATCTTCGGATACGGGAAATATCACGACGCAGATTCAATATGAGGACATCGGAATAATTCTTAAAGTTACCCCTCATATCAATCCCGATGGTTATGTCATTCTCGATGTTGCACCGGAAATATCTTCGATAAGCGAATCGACTATTCAGATTTCCGAAGGACTTAATGCGACCGTGTTTAATAAAACCAAAGCGTCAACTACGGTAGCAATAAAAGACGGAGAGACTATTGTGATAGGCGGACTGTTTCGTACGGAAAAACGCCATAGGGAAAATAAAGTGCCTTTCTTCGGTGATTTGCCACTTATCGGATATCTGTTCAAGAGTCTGACCGATGTCGATGAAAAGACCGAATTGCTGATAGTACTTACTCCGAAACTCGTTGATACCGTGGAAAAGGCTCGGAGAATTTCGAAGCACGAGCGAGACATTTTAGGATTATTGCCACAAGAGGTACGCGAGTCGGATCTTATGGGTAAATTGCGGGTAAAACCGGGGTATGAGCTTCAGACTACTCAGCCGGCTAATAGGGATTACAGCGACATAAAACTATTTACTCAGCCTCAGACACAACCATCGCATTCGGACAGTAACAAAAATGAGAATTAGCAAAAGGAATTTACATTCGAAGATTATTTTCTGTCTTATTATGTGCTTCTTATTCGTGCAGGGCTGTAAATCGCCCGTATCGACCAGGCCTGTTTCGCTAATAGGCTCACATCGGAAGCCGACGGGTTTGAAATTTTATAATGACATAAGCTGGGTTTCACTTGTTGCGCATACTCCTCTTATTGATATTGAAAATGATGGTATTCCCGATGGTGTACGAGTTAAAGTATATTTGTACAGAAAGGGCGACCCTAAACCTGTTGCGGGGAAAGGTACAATTGTATTTCATCTGTTTCAGCAGGTAAAATCCACTTCCGGACAGATAGAAAACAAAGAGCTGTATCAGTGGATAGTTACTCCTGATGAGCTTGCACGTTATGTTACGCGCGAACGGTTCGGGTTGATTTGCCATCAGCTAAAACTCTATTGGACTAATGTCAAAATTGAAAAGCCCGATGTTTATCTGCAAGCGGAATTTGTCAGAGACGACGGCACAAAAGTTGTCTCTCTGCCTGTTTATCTGGCAATCACTATAACTAATACTAAGCCGTAAATATGAAAACACAAAAAAAATCCAAACTCGCTCGTCAATATCAGAAAAAACTCTGGGTTAGAAGAACACTCTTTGTATTGCTAATCGCACTTGTTGCTATTATTCGAATTACAAGTTGCGATAAGCATAAATCTTCGCCAGCTAATCTGCCTATTACAGACTTCGAACGATATAACGGCAGGACATTCACCTGTGTGAAGGTTATTGATGGCGATACTATCGATATTGATGTTCCCGATCCGCATTCCCGTAGGCATCGCGGATTTACACGTATTAGGCTTTGGGGGATCGACACGCCCGAGATAGCTCATTATGGTAGGGGAAAAGCAATGTATTTCGGATATAAAGCTGCGGAATTTGCCCGAAAACTGCTCGCTGGCAAGCAGGTACGCTTGAAATTAGTAAAGGGAAAAACCAGAGGGTATTATGGCAGACTTTTAGCGTATGTGTTTCTTCCCGATGGCAGGATGTATAATCGGCTCGCAATTATCGAAGGCTATGCCTATGCGGATTATCGATTTAAGCATCCGTATCTAAAAGAATTTTTGAAACTCGAAGCGCAGGCGAGAAAAAAACGAGTAGGTTTATGGGCGGGAGTTACTCCTGCGGATCTTCCTCATTGGTATCGCAAATCGAAATTGAAAACTTTTTGGAAACAACAACATAGTAATAGTAAATCGGGGCAGGTTAAGTAATTACTCGCACTACCATAACCGATTTGCAAATCAAATCGAATAAAACCAACAGCACATTGCAAGAATTACTCCCCCCATTGCGCTGATTACGCCAGCCCAAAAGCCAAACCAGCCGAAAGTTTTAATTTTGCCTTCTCCCTCAGCTGCTCCTTCGAGACCACCGAGAAAACCCAAAAACCCTAGAAAAGCGGCACTGGCGAGCCCCAACAGTATAAACGGCTTGCTTCGTGGAGCAACGAGAATCATATTTTCTTGAAAATTCCATCGGTGCAACATAAA
>WFQY01000038.1 GCA_015486815.1 Phycisphaerae bacterium
ATGTAGGATCATATATTCATTCAGATCTCATAGGAACGAGACAAACCTCCGGTACTGCTCATCTTGAGATAATGGTTTATGTACAACAGACAGATAAACAATCTGCCGGTGTCGCACTACTTGATCAGGGAACTATAATTTCATCTGTCTATTTCGGCAGTAATGGCAATCTCTGGACATACTACAATGGAGCCTATCAGCAAAACGTAATAGGGATTTCATATACGGAAAATGCATGGAAAAAACTGGAAATAGATTATACTATCGGCGGAAACACCGTAGATGTAACCTACGATGGTATAATGGCAACCAATATAACTGCACGAAATTCCTCTTCTGGTGTTGATGGATTGAGTGTGTTTACCAGCACTTATACGGAAAGTTATTTTGATGCAGTTCCGGTCCCCGAACCTGCGACAATTGGACTGCTTTGTATGGGAGCAGTCGGATTTATTCGCCGTCGGCAAAAAAGTAGTTGGTAGTCAAGTAGTGAATTAGTACAGTAGGGGTGGGGGTAAACCCTGCCCCTGGACATAGTGGAGAATGTAGCTATGCGAAAATCCTTTACTTTGATTGAGTTACTTGTGGTGGTTGCGATTATTGCGGTATTGGTGGCAATGCTTCTGCCAGCTCTGAATATGGCGAGGGAAAAAGCGAAGCAAGCTGCCTGTTCATCAAATCTTCGGCAAATTGCAACGGGCATTTACTATTATGGAGAAGATGAGGGAATCTATCCCCATCAAATCTGGGACGGAACAAGCTATTCGTTTCGATTGTTCCTGCCGTGTCTGTTGCGTGTAACAGGTTGCGTTAAGGATTACAGCGTTTGGTATTGTCCATCGAATCCTGCTCCGAAAGCTGAAAAGTATCCTCCCTCCAGCTGTTGGGCAAATTCTCCACCCTCAGGCTGGCCTTATCCTGCTTCGATGTGGCCTCCTGCCTATGCGCAGGGAAGTTACGGATATAATCACAATATGTTTATGCAGGTCAAGGCGTGGAGCAAATGGGATACCTGCCCGGAATCGTCGAATTTGCCTCAAAATTTTCCAGCCTCCTACTTTCAATCTCATATAGGAAAATCGGCGGATAGATTTTTCATTGTTGTTGATGCAAGCAGAATGGAATTGAACGGCACACAATGGATAAACCCCAGCTCCATCTATTCAGGATTAGCGTTTCGTCATAATGGCAAAATGCTGGGGGGATGTTATGATCTGCACGTTGAATCACTCGACTGGCAGCCGAGTGTTTACAAATTCTATTTTTGCCCGTGGTGTCCGTAATAATAGCAGAGCTATACAAATGTGTAATTACTTACTTAATTTGATTAAGAAAAAAACGACAGGAGAACAAAAACTTGTCCCTGTGAATCTCGTGGTTCGCGATTCGACAAGTATATACAGAGGAGATTCTGCTGTGTAGGCAGATTGAAATAAATTTGTTTTGTGTTTTTAAATTAAGGAGAAACACTATGAAAAGGGAAAAGGTAAACAATTTGGTATTGGGTCTTGTTGTGGTAATGTCTTTTTGTCTATGGGTCTCGGGAGCATCAGCTGCTTTACTTACAAATGTTACGACCGACACGGTGGTTGTGTATGATACATTTGAAACTGCAACTCAAGTAAGCCATTCCGCATATCCCGATACATCGATCGATGCGGATCCCGTTGGGATTACCGGAACATGGTCGGTTACCGAAGGCTCGACCGGTGGTAGCGGAACAACGTATCCTCAGATTCAGGTAACGGACTATGCTACTCCGGGTGCTTCGGAAGGAAACAACTACTTAAGAGTTGTTCGGCCACAAAACGAAGGAACTAATACCAATGCTATTTTGAATGGCGAAAGACAAACATCGGGAACGGTGCATCTTGAGATAATGACTTATATTACTCAGACAAATGTTCAATCAGCATACGTTTCTTTGATGGATGGTTCAAACCTGATTTCAACAATTTATTGGTATTCTAACGGCGAACTCGTAACTTATTTCAACAATGGTTATAACAGAATAGGCAATGGTATTCCTTATGTTGCTAACGAGTGGAAAAAGCTCGAATTGAATTATGTAATCGGATCGAATACTATTCAGGTAATATATGATGATGGAACGCCTCAGACGACTAATGTCAGATATGTGAGAGGTGGTGTAACCGGATTACAGGTTGCGACAGCCAAAGGTACCGAAAGTTATTTTGATGCAGTTCCCGAACCCGCAACGATAGCTTTATTGGCTGTGGGTGGAATGGGACTATTCCGTAAAAGATAGAAAAACGAAGAGCGAAGAGAGAAAAGAGAAGAGCGAAAAGCGTAGGCAGTTAGCAGTTGGCTGTAGGGGCAGACCTATGTGTCTGCCCTGAATTCGTCATTTACCATTTTTCATTTAAAATTTATTTGGGTTTTTGTTATGAAAAGCCGAAAAATCGCCTTTACTTTAATCGAGCTTTTGGTTGTGGTTGCAATCATTGCGGTATTGGTTGCTATTTTACTGCCTGCATTGCAAAGCGCCCGTCAGTCAGCTAAGACTGCTTTGTGTGCCAGCAATCTCAGACAGATGGGAATGGCTTTGATGATGTATGCTGACGAGCATAATGGCCGTCTGCCTGCAGTGTATGATTATAATGGAAATTACACTTGGTTAGCTGCTTTGGTTGTTAAGAATAACTATCTGCCCAAAATAAGCAATTGCTTTTTGTGTCCGTCCGCTGAGCCCTATACTTTCGAAAATGCCCTGAAGTGGCATTGGCCTTATAGGCAGAGCTATGGTATGCCTATCTATTTCAATGCAACGGTAAAACCGGAATTTATGGCTGGTACACCCGAATCTTCCTGGCCTTATTACCATTGGTATGATTCGGTAATATTACATAAGATGGATAGGCCGTCTTATACGTTTCTATTAGCTGATAGCTATGAGTTGGACTATCAACGACAAGTTTACTATATCCAGAATAATAATCATCTGATTTTCGCCGATTTGAGGCATAATTTTACTGCAAATACCCTAATGGGCGACGGCAGCGTTCAACGCAAGGAAGCGGACTATTTCGGAGCAGCTAATTATGGCGGTTGGTGGCATAGAGTGGG
The DNA here is from genome assembly GCA_015486815.1 of Phycisphaerae bacterium. GTDB lineage: Bacteria > Planctomycetota > Phycisphaerae > JAAYCJ01 > JAAYCJ01 > S014-18. The sequence goes on from WFQY01000038.1 coordinate 3,088, forward strand.
AGACCTTATCTTACGCTAAAGTCCTTATCGGATGTGAATCCGATGTTCTATCCCGAAAAAAACGTTGACGCAGATGTTCGGTTATTATTTCGGAATATTTTTAGGAGTCTTCCAATGTATAAAGTCTATAATTATTTCCTTTTCATTATGATTATTTTACTGTGTTCTTTTTCTAATGCAGCGATAGCTAAAAGCCCTTTTCCCTCTTACAATACAAACGAAGGGCTTGTTCTGTACTATACATTTGACAAAATAAATTCAAATGTAGTTAAAGACCTAAGTCCGTTTCATAATGATGGCAAGCTCATTGGTAACGTTAAATTTCTTTCGAAGTATGCGGGCAGAAAGGGTATTTTGCGTTTCGACGGTGAAAATTCATATATTGATTGCGGCAACCCCGAATCTCTGGACATAGCGGGCGATATGACAATTGAAATGTGGATAAGAATGAATGCAACGCCACAAAAGCCAGGCAGCTACATTTTCACCGAGGGTAATAACCAAAGTTTTGTTTTTGGCTGGAGTGGTTATGGCTCGGTGGTGTTTCATTACAGACATTTTGACCCGCGGTACGGGATGGATTTTCTACCCATTCCGGTAACACGCCAAATTTTCAGTAATCAATGGACACACGTAGCTGTTGTGGTTGAATATCCGAGATGCAAATTTTATCGTAACGGTCAGCTTATAGAAGACGCATTTATGCCTGTTCCGGGCGTTGATAGGCTAAGAAATTATAAGAAAATGATAGGTGGCACGGGCAGAAAAAATGGCTGTCCTATGGACCTTGATGAGATACGTATTTACAAGCGGGCTTTGACCGACGAGGAAATCTACGCACATTATGAAGATAAGAATATTGTTCCGAAACCGGAAGTTACCTTAGCTGAGGAACCCGATTGGTATAAAAAAATAATAACACTAAGATTAACCTGTAAAGGTGCTGATTTTACGGATTCTCAGGCAACGCTCGGGCTTATAAATCTCGAAAACGGTCAGCCTATACAATACAAGTCTGATTATCTAACGGAAGCATTTACCGGTTCAAAACGATTTATTGCGACGTTGCAAATTCCTTTAAC
>WFQY01000039.1 GCA_015486815.1 Phycisphaerae bacterium
ATATATCTGCAATTAGTTTCGATTGAATAGTTATAATTAATATGGTATCTTCAAAGGTAAATTCGGAGAGATAGTTATGCAGAAAAAAGTTTTGATATTGCTTGTATCGATTTTACCGGTGCTTGGCGGTTGGCAGTGCAATTGGCGTCGGTATGAGTTTAATTGGCAGACGTTTCGGTTTGAGCAAGTAGGGATGAGTAATAGGCGACCGGCTGCTCAAAGCAAATCGCCACAGGAGCTTGTCAAAGAGCAGGGTCAAATCCCACCAAAATCGACCGAGCCGAAACAAGAGTTATCGCCAAAGGAACGAAGGTCTCTGCTCGCAGGTAGAGTATATCGGCTTTACCTTGGCAGAGGTGATACGAATAGCGGGATACCAGCGGAAAATTTTGTCGTAATAAAATACGCACCGGTAGATAAGTTGGCGGAGTTGCTATCGTTGGTATATCCGGGCGAGGGACCTGGCGGAAGTGTTAGGCTGCGATTTATTCTTTATAAAGATGCGGAAATATGGACACAAGCGAAGAAGTTTGCCAAACATATTGATGTTAAGGTTTGGCGGGCAGAACAAACAGGACAAAACGATTCCGATTGGCAGACAGCTATCGGAATGATATATGCCAGCGAATTTCCACGAAAATTAGACCCTGACGTTCGGTTTAAGATAATATCCCGGCTGAACCGTATCGTTAGCGATCCGCAGATAGATAGTCCGGACAGGTGGGCGTCAGCGATAATAATAGCATATCTGAATAGCGAATATGATCCGAGGGATTTCACCGCTGCCAATGCGAATCTTTCGCTTGCCGGAAGAATTATTCGCGGCAGAGAATATCAAATGCTCGTGGTCTGTTATCATCAGATAAGGCTGATGTATGAGAGAGGAGAGAGACTACAGGCGAAGAAGCTATGCCAGCAGAGTCTCGATAGTTTTCGTGCGTTGGAAAATACCGAGTGTTACCAATCGATTTTAAATATGTTAAACAGAAAATAATTGGTGGAGGATTTTATTATGGCACGTGCATATCTGAAAATTTTGATCGAATCGAATTCCGAGGATACTATCCTTGACGAACTTATGAAAATTCCTGAAGTAAAACTCGCTGACCTGACGATGGGAGAGCAGGACGTGATAGCTGTCCTTGAAGCAGACAGTTTCGATGATATTGTGCAAATTGTTCTCGGACAGGTCAGGCGAATACCGGGAATTGCAAGAACTATAACCAATCTTTCGATCTCGTATAAGTAAAGACTATAGGCACGGATAATTGATATGGACAGATTTGAATATCGTGAAGGAAATTTGTTTTGTGAAGATTCATCGGTCGCTGACATTATAGGTCAGGTCGGCACTCCTGTATATATTTATTCGTCGCAGACATTCGTAGAGCATTACAGAAAGATAGCGTCAGCTTTTTCACCGGTCAATCCGATAATCTGCTATTCGATCAAATGTAATAGCAACATTCATATCTGTCGGATGCTTGCGGGCGAAGGTTCGGGGTTCGATATAGTCAGCGGTGGTGAGTTGTTTCGTGCGATACAGGCGGGCGGCGACCCTGCGAAGATGGTTTATGCGGGAGTAGGAAAAACCGATAGCGAAATCAATCAAGCTTTGGATGCGGGAATTGGCTGGTTCAATATCGAGTCGGTAGCGGAGTTGGAAAATATTCAGTGCATAACAGCTGATCGCAAAATCGTTACGCGTGCCGCACTTCGGATCAATCCCGACATAGACCCAAAGACACACAGACATACAGCTACGGGTAAAAAGCATAGCAAATTCGGCGTGGATATAGAAGAGGCGGAAAGTATCATACGCAAATATGCAAAACATCCGTTTCTCCAGCTAACCGGCGTGCATATACATATAGGCTCGCCCATAAATTCAGCTCAGCCATATATCGAAGCGATAACGAAAGTGCTTGCTGTTATCGAGTCATTGAGAAAAGACGGCTTCGTTATCGATACGCTTGATATCGGTGGCGGATTCGGAGCGGACTATGTAACAAATCAGGCACCGTTAGCGGAAGATTATGCGAAAGAGATAATACCGTTGATAAAGGATCGCGGATTCAAAAATATCATATTAGAGCCGGGCAGATCGATAGCAGCTAACGCTGGCATTCTCGTTACGCGTGTATTGTATATCAAAGAGTCAGCGGGCAAGAAATTCGCCATTGTCGATGCGGGGATGAATGATCTTATTCGTCCGGTGCTTTATGATGCGTTTCATTTCATTTGGCCGGTAAACGTTGACGAAAAATATGTGCCCAACAATCGTAGCGAATCATTCGATATGCCCGGATTGGTTGAATACGATGTTGTCGGACCTATATGCGAGTCTGGTGACTGCTTTGCGAAAGCGAGAAAGCTGCCTGAATTGAAACGAGGCGATCTGCTTGCGATATTTTCAGCTGGTGCTTACGGATTTACTATGTCGAGTCAGTATAACTCTCGGCCGAGGGTAGCGGAGATTCTGGTTCGACAGAACTTATCGAAACTCATCAGACGCAGAGAAACCTATCAGGATTTGATATCAGCTGAGTTACTTGGTTAGGTATATGGTTAGCTTCAGGACAAAACGCCAGCTCGTTCGATTACGCAGGATAGTCAAACTTTGGCCCTGGGTGTTATCGGTGGCGTTTCATATTATTGTTCTTGCGATTCTCTCAACGGTTGTCTTCATATCATTCAATGCCAAACCCGAACGACGGGAAATCATTCCGGAAGCTCGGCTGGGAAAGGTAAACACCCAGCTGCCTCTGTTCCAAAAGCTCGAACACAATATCAAACCGCCCGAAGAAAAAGATTTGGAACGCCAATTACAAAAGACGCTTAATCCGACGGGCAAACTGAAAACGGATACGGGCAAAAAACTTTCGGTCATCGGCATAGAAGCTAAGAAAGCGATAAAACTTCCCGGTTGTGATCTTGCGAGACTTCAGCCGTCCGCGCCGGTAACGAAATTTTTCTCAGCTACCGGTAATGCCTATAACATTGTCTATTTGGTAGATAGATCTGCGAGTATGATAGATACAATCGAACCACTCAAACGGGAGCTCAAACGCAGCATCGATATGCTTCAACCGATGCAAAAATTTCAGATAATATTTTTCAGCGCGGGTAGGCCCGTAGAAGGTCCTGCCAATGGCTTGACGTGGGCAACTACAAGAAATAAACAACGATACAAGAAGTTCATCGATAGCATAAAGGCAGAAGGACAGACCGACCCGAGATGGGCGCTTCAACGGGCACTTCAGCTAAAGCCCGACCTAATCTATCTATTGACCGACGGAGTGTTCAGCGAAAAAATTGCAAAAAAAATAATTAAGTGGGCAAAGCAGCATAATGTTAAAATCAATACGATAGCATATTTGCGTGAGATAGGCTCCAAAAGGCTGATGGAAATTGCGGAACAAACAGGCGGAGTGTTTCGATTTGTAAGTGAGGATCAGTTGGAATGAAAAAATATGTCATTGCTATAATGGTAATACCGGCAATGCTGATCTCGGCTGAACTTTATGCGGATACTGTTTTTTTGACGACTTCCAAATCCATCCGTTCGGTAAAAGTTGTCGCATTTAATCGGGGCAAGCTTGAAGTTCTCGACAGCAAAGGCGCTAGGCAGCTTATAGATTATCCGGAAGTTGCTCTTGTAAGGGTAAACGGCAACGCTAAGCTATATCGTGCGGAACGATTATTTATGCAAAAGCGGTTCGAAGATTCAGCTTCGGAATATCAAAAAATTGTCAATAGCGCATCATCGAAAAAATCGTGGATAGCTATCTGGTCGCAAGTCAGGCTGATGCATATTTTTGCACGATTAGGCAAGGTCAGACGAATGGCGGAGATATAC
>WFQY01000040.1 GCA_015486815.1 Phycisphaerae bacterium
TACCGATAACGGGGCAGGTGTTTGTAATAATGTTGCTCGCGGTAATGCTAGGGACGATTTACAGTGGGTTGAGTCAGTTAATATATGTAGTAGCAGGAGCGGTAGGTCTGCCTTGGTATGCAGGCGGACTGGCGGGTCTGAATACGGTAATAACGGGCGGATATCTTATAGGATTTATAGTCTCAGCGGGACTGGTGGGATATCTCGCAAATCAAAAGTGGTTTGCACGGTCGCAATGGCGGATAATGTTAGCGATGTTGGCGGGACTGGCGGTGATTTATCTGTTCGGTGCGTTCTATCTCGCAATTCTTATGGGCGGCGATGCAACCGAAGCAGTCAAACTCGGTGTTTTGCCGTTTATTATCCCCGATGTATTGAAAATCTTCGTCGCAGCGAATATTGCATATAGCATCAAAAAATAGGCTGATCTTTGCCGGCGGGAAAATAATCGTAGCTGAAAGCTATATTTTCAGGAGTCAGCGATTGAAAATATTATTGGCGGAAAACAGAGGATTCTGTCCGGGGGTACGAAAAGCGATAGAATTAGCGGAGCAGGCACTTAAAGTTCATAGTAAGGTTTATAGTTTAGGTGAAATAATACACAATCGATATGTGGTTGACAAGCTTCGTAATATGGGGCTTGAGATTGTCAGCTCGGTCGAAGAAATATCACAGGGCGGGGTAGTTCTCATTCGTTCGCACGGTGCGAGTCCGGAGATATTCGAGCGCGCGAGGTTGCGAAATCTGACGATAATCGATGCGACTTGTGTACTCGTTAAACGCGCTCAGAATATTGTCCGTCAGCTTGATAGCGAAGGGTATCAGGTGGTAATGGTGGGCAATAAAAATCATCCCGAAGTAAAGGGGATTATAGGATATGCTGATAATGTTATCGTTATACAGAACGAAGACGAAATCGAGAGACTCGGTCGAATCCAAAAGATAGGGTTGGTTTCGCAGACGACTCTTGACCGTCAGCGTTTCGCAAAGATATCAGCGAAAATTATCGAGAAGGGATTTAACGAAATACGAATAGTAAATACGTTGTGCGAACAGGCGGTAGGTAGGCAGCGAGCTGCCAGTGAACTTGCGAAAAAAGTCGATGTTATGTTTGTGCTTGGCGGTAAACATTCATCGAATACGACAGAGCTTGCCAGTATTGCACGTAACTGCGGGACGAAAACTTTTCATATTGAAGATTTTTCACAATTTACCAAGGATATGATAGAAGGAGCAGAGATAATAGGTATAACAGCGGGTGCATCAACGCCTGAAAATATCGTTCAGGAATTTATCGAAGGATTGCAGAAATATGGTGCCTGATAATAATCGCAAACTACGGGAGAAAAATCTCTCCGCCCTTGCTAAAATCGATAGCTCCTTGGCAGAAAAAATCGGGGGTGTATCTTTTCCGGAAGATATGCGATTTACGGAAGCTGTCGATGGATCCGATACCGTATTCGGTTCGACATTAAGCCGATCGGGGTGGTTTGCTGGTACAAGCGCACCGTCGGTTCGCGAACAAGTAATGGTGGAAAACTTCTCGCCCGGTAGAGCAAATGTTCTGCTGCCGGGGACAGGACAGGGAATAGGAATAAAATTATTGCTCGAAAAGTTGGAGCCTTACCAAGCGATTTTTGTTTGGGAGCAGAATCTGCTTAATATAGCAATTGTTTTCGCTCTCTATGATTTTTCGGAGGCAATAGAAGCGGGCAGAATTGTATTTCTCATTGAAAGCGATATAGGGAAATGTTTGAGAGAATATTTCAGTCGGCATGGTGAATATGCTTTTCCGACAAAGGTATTGCATTGGCCTTGGATAACGGAAAAGAAGATGCAGGAGATATCATTGCAGATAGAGCGTGCGGTATCGGAAGTTGCCGAAGGTCAACGGAAAAGAATCGCTGAACTTGAATCGGAATTTTCGGAAAAAGCAGCGAGTAGTATTAAAAAGAACAACATTTATATTGTCTCTTTTGCGCAGCAGAGCGAATATTTCAGATTGGCGAGAAGTATAGAATCAGCTATTCGTGCCATCGGGTTCGAAGTAAAATCATATTTACTCGATACGCCGAGACACGGTACGCATATTACATTGCTCGAAGAACTCGTAGAATTTCTACCGTCGCAAATAATATCAATAGCGATGCCTAAAAGCCGATGGCCTATAAAGCTGCCCAAAGAGATTAAGGTTATTTCCGTATTATCCCCGCCGACAGGGAAAATTGATAACGCTCAGCTTGAGCAATTGGAGCTGAAGGAAAATGAAATATTTGTTGTCGGTTCGCAGGACGATGCGGAAGCTCTGAAAAAAAGGATTTCGCAGGATAAAGTTTTTGCGTTTGATATTGCCGTTGACGATTTGGCTTTTAAGCCATTGGAAGAATTTCCGGTGATAGATGTTGCGATTTTTGCGGATCGGCCGGAAGATAATCCGGAAAGGTATGGCATCAAACAGAGTTCGCATAAAAGGCTTTGGACATCGCTTAAAGACGCTATTTCGAAGCAGGCTCTTACTTTTCATACTAATCAGACAGAAGAGATCGTTCGGAAAATGTGTGTCAAGACGGGAGTCGAATTTAATGACGAAGAGCTTTTCGATTCTTTTGTCTCACTCGTCAAGCAGTTTTTAGCACCGTCGGTGGTAGCATCGACGATAGCGGGTAAAATTATACATTCGAGTTTGAAGGCAGAAGTTTTCGGACGGGGTTGGGATATGAATGTTAGGATTCTGCCTGCTGAGCCTGAGGAAATCAACAAGATTTTCAATTCCGCAAAACTTATAGTGATAATTGACAATGAAACTTATTGGCGGGAGATTGTCTTCGATGCGATTTGCGCAGGTAGCATTGTGGTCGCAAAGCCGATACCGGAAGATAAGTTATCGTTGGTAAAGGAGATAAGCGAAGCTGTGATGACTCTCGATGATAGTCGTGATATAATCGCTCAGCTTAAAGATTTTCTGAAAGATTATGAGCAACTAAAGGCTCGAGCGGTACAAGCAGGTAAATTTCTATCATCACATTATAGCTTGCAAGGATTCTTCAAGCAATTTACAATTTGCAAATACGGATAGCATAAATTTAAGTTGACAGTTTTTAGTCCTTAGCTTTTGGCTTTTAGCTAATTGCTAATGACTAAGAGCTAAAGACTTATTCCTAATAGCTTAAATACTCAAACTGACCGATTTGGTGTAAAACTATTTATTCCTATCGCGTCATTCCGCACGGAACGTAGTGGAGA
>WFQY01000041.1 GCA_015486815.1 Phycisphaerae bacterium
ATAAGAGACAGTCTCACAATAAAGCAGTTGGTAGCGGGAAATCAGCCACATATCACCAAAAAGCATGCGAGTTTTCATTTAATCCCAGCGGGGTTTTCCCAATGGGATTTCGTTTCACTCAACGCTTCGCTCAACATTTTTCATTTGGTATTTTTAACTGTTTATTTATTCTGCTCTTCTTGTGGTTCGGTCTCGAAAGCCATCAGTGCGTCTTCATCCGAATCATAACGAAACAGCTCGCCATATTGCCCCCAAGAAGCAAGAAACTCAAAGGCTACCTCCGGATCTTCAGCGGGCAGAAGCAAATTTATCTCTTCTATCGCTGTTTCCCGCGGTATTCCGTCTTCGCCTGCCAACTCGACCATATTTTTGAAAATCTGAAAGATGCGTATCTTCATCAGCTGACTGCCCCAGATGGATTTTCTGCCATTTACATCGGCACTTAGAAATGTTCTGCCAAGCGGTAAAAGCAAAACACGCTGACGTGGGGTATCGACAAAGTCAAGCATCTCAGCGGCTTTGGCTACAGCTATTGCGTGGCCAAACTCCAATTTCAATTCATTGGCAAATGAAAAGATGTTCACCTCACCGCCTCGGTCTTCGAGCATTTCCAAAAGCCCAATTATCTCGCCTACTTCGACTGGCGGAAGCGCTTCGATTGTCTCCTGAGAGACTTGAGGCACGAGGGCGGGATGTTCCTCTTCGTCGGGCATAATGCCTTTGGTGAGCAATTCGTAAATTACCTCTTCCAGATTCTCCAGAGCGGGGTCGCGATAATCGCGCGGATAGCGGGCGGGATTATCAAGAGTCGCAAGCACCTTGCCGGGGAGCTCGCCCAAAACGATAATTCTACTCGCTAACGAAACCACCTCTTTGATGTCGTGGCTGATAATGAAGATACTCTGCGGATTGCGATCCTGATCGAGCCAAAGGTCAACCAAGTCGGCACGAAGGTTTTCAGCTGTTAGTGCATCGACCTGACTGAACGGTTCGTCGAGACAGAGAATCTCAGGCTCGACCACCAATGCACGAGCGATACCGACACGCTGGCGCATTCCGCCCGAAAGCTCACGCGGATAGCGGTCTTCGAAACCTTCCAAGCCGATTTGGTCGATAACCTGTTCGACCCGTTGCTCTCTTGTCTCCCTACTGATATCGATTGCCTTCAATGCCTCTTCGATATTCTCCCAGACGGTAAGCCAAGGGAATAGTGCGAATGATTGAAACACCAAAGCAACGCCCGGATTTAAGCCATCTATGGTTTGCCCCTTATACATTACCCTTCCACGTGTCGGTTTGATCAATCCGGAAAGGATACGCAACAGTGTCGTTTTACCGCAGCCTGACGGGCCAAGCAGTGCAACGATCTCGCCTTGGCGTATCTGAAGACTGACGGACTCGACGACGGTAAGGTCGCGTCCGCCTGACAGCTCGAATACCATATCGACTTTTACGAGTTCGGTAATGATTTCTTTATTGTTTGCTATCATTTTTATTCCCGTCTATTTGTTATGCGGAAAACTTATCACTTGCGACTTTGAAAATCGGTTCCCAGAATATTCTATTAATAATGACAACCATCATCGCCATTACTATGACGCTGGCTGCTAACAGATGAAGCTGTTTTTGCTCGGTTGCCATACTGATAATAGCACCAAGACCTGTAGCTGACAAGACCTTCCCGCCTGTATGGATATATTCCGCGACGATAGAAGCATTCCATGCACCGCCCGCTGCTGCGATCCAGCCGGTAATTAGCGAGGGGAAGACAGCGGGCAGGTATAGCTTAGCCCAACGTCTGATATGCGAAAAGCGATAAATCTTCGTTACCTGATTTAGTTCGTCGGAGATTTTCGAGGCACCTGCTACGGAATTGAACAGAATATACCACTGCGAGCCAAGTGCAAGCAGAACTATCGAACCGTATTCAAGCGATATATGAAAATGATTTAGCACCTTCAATATAAGCGGATATATCATCGGAGCGGGAAACGAAGCAAGTATTAGAATAATCGGCTGCATTACTCTCGATACGCGAGGCTTAAGGCCAATTATAACACCAAGTGGTATTGTCCATAAACTTGCCAAGATTAACGTCGCTACCACTCTCGTCAATGTAAGAGATGCTCCTACGCTTATATGTAACCACTGAGATACATTCACATTTGAAATCAAAGCGACCAGTCTGCTGATCGCTATAAGGACAGCGATACCCAAAGCTATCATCAATAACGAACCGGCAAGCCTGAAGAGCAAACCTAATATTTGTCGGAAATATCCAACAGGGCGAGTATGCGTTTGATGTTCTTTTTTGGTAACAGCGGGGTGTATTTTGGTAAAGAAAATATCTTCGGTCGTGTTTTTGACATTTTTTGCAGCCTTGCCCATAAATTCCAAAATAGCAGACTGCTTTAGTAGGTCGAGAATAATCGATGAGCTTGACTCAGCTGCACTTTCCTGATACTGAAACTTTTGCGACCAAGCGATTAGAGGTCGCCAAACCAATTGATCTATTAATAAAATGAGAATAATCATCGCAGTGATTCCGTATATCATTGCAGAAGTATCGTTTTTCTCAATAGCTTCCCACATATACGAGCCTATGCCTGGAAGACGGAAATCGTTTTCGCCGAGTTTGAAAGTTTCACAGATTGTCAGGAAGAACCAGCCGCCAGCTACCCCTATTATCGAATTCCAGACGAGTGGAATAGCAGCGAAAGGCAGTTCCAATTTCCAGAACGTCCGCCACCAACCAAAGCCGTAAATCTTTGCTGCCTCGCACAGTTCCTGCGGTATAGTTCGAAGCGAATGATAAAAGCTGAACGTCATATTCCAGACCTGGCCGGTGAATATCATAATGATAGCGGTAAGCTCTAAGCCCAAATTCGAATCGGGAAACAATGCGATTAGTGCGAGCAGTACCGAAGGCATAAAGCCGAGTACCGGTATCGATTGGAGAATATCCAAAATGGGAATCATTATTTTTTCCGCTCTGCGATTTTTGGCGGCTATGTATCCATAGACGAGTGTAAATACGAGTGATAAGCAATAGGCAGCAAATCCTCGAAACAGCGACCAGCCAACGTATTTTGGTAACGAATGAATGGATAGGTCGATTACTACCTGTCCTCGTCGTGGTGCGGTTATGGAATGGGCAGCGTTAATAAGTAGAAAGACAAGCGCACCTATAAACAGAAAGACAGCGAGGTCGATCCAGATCGGCCGACGAATGAGAAATTGACTTGTCGGCTGAGTCTGCGACGTATCCGGTAGAGTAACGAGATTTTCTTCCGGTATCTTGGTCGATATTGCCATTGCACTTGTCCGATTCGGTTAGTTCTTCCATAGATTTTGATGCCCGCAGAAAACGAATTATATACATTGATAGTTTAACATATCAGGCTGCAATTGCCAATGAGATAATGGGAGGTTTTATTTATGTTAGAAAAGATTTTTTGGTAATCACTTCGAGATGTTCAGCCCAGATGGTTGAGAATTGAAGATTGATGATTGATGATTTGAAGATGGATTCCGTATATTTTTCGCCTGTTGACGAAAAATTACGGAATGACACAAGAGGGGGAGGATTGAGGATTGGCGAAGATGAAGAGAGAAAAGAGAGGAGAGAGAGGAAAGGGATGGCCTTTTGGACCAGTGTGATGGTTGTTCCATATATGTTTCCGTACACCCGGTCTGTACTATTATTTAAGGAAATCGGTGATTTTGTAAATAAGGGGGCTTTGCTCTTTTGCTTTTGGTATATTGCATTTTGAGACATCGTCGTGCAACAATAATTCTTTGGCATTACTTTGTATTAATGGAATGTGGTCAGGGTCGTATTCTTCGGCAATAGATATTGCTCGTTTATATAACTCTTTCGCCCTTTCGAGAAAATCTATTTTTGTATTATCATCTTGACGGTCAGCTAATAGATGATATGCATCGGCGAAAGCTGCATAAATACGATAGTTATCTGTTCCGAGTGCAACTATATCCTCAAACATACGCTCCGCTGAGTTTCTATCGCCTAATCCCAACTTAGCGCAAGCAACAAAGGCGTCCATTTGGTCTAAAGTATCAGAGTCTTCATCCGGAAACATATCAAAATACTCATCTATAAAGTCAAGTGCTTTTTGATAGTAGCTCGGGTCTGATTCGTGGCCAGCTAATATCATTTCCTCTGCGAATGACATACACCAACAATGGAAACAAAAATCTTCGGTGGGGGGAAGAGCAGCAGCAATATCTGTGCTGGCTGTTGCGAATGACGGTATTATGCGTTTAAGTATATCCCAAGCTTCGCTCCAAAGTTCAAGATAACGGATTCGTTTGTCTTGTCCCAGCAACTTTATTCCTTCAACAATTTTTGATATAGCCAAAAAGAAGGAGAGATTTTTTATTCCTAATTTTTTACACAATCCCACAATATAGAGACAAAGAATGGGAACTTGCTCTTGTCCTAATTCGCATTGGTCTGCCCACTGCTCTGCCAATCTGACATAAGAGCCTGCTTGTTCAATCTGTTGAGGTAAGAGCTTTAAATCGAAATTCAGCCCGCTTTCTTTCCAATATTCTACAATAGGCAAAGATGAGATTATATCGAAAAAATCTGTCTTATCAAGTAGCTGAGGGGCGCCCAAGATTGTGTTCAACATTTTCATTTTTATTTCGAGATCGTTCGATTCATCATCTTCATCTTCGAAATAGTCTTCGTCAAACTCGTCGAAATCAAAGTCATCTTCATCCACACTGGTAAATTTATAATTACCTTGTCCGACTTTTCTATTAAGAGTATCCAAAATTGCATCTACGTTGTCATCAGGAACTGAAACGTAAAAGGGTTTACCGTCATGGCCAAATTCTATCTCGCTATTGGGGGGAACTTTATCTTGTTCTTCAAGGACATACTTGGTAAGCCTAAAATCCTTATCGGGTTTGAAACCGAGCGAAGCTGCATAATCGATAGCACCGTAAATTAGTTGATTGGCAAAAGTAAAATCACAGTCTTCATATTTGACGCTCGTTTTTTCAAATTCGTCAACACAATATTCCTGATATTCGGAAATAGTCATATCGACGTGACAATGAGTATGTTTTAGCCCCATACACCACATATCAATTACATAGGCTGCAAAAATAAGATTGCCATTAGGCAACTGCCTGGTGATGTGTATGATAGCCATACCTTCTTTTTCTGCGGTTTTAGATATTCTGCACTTATAAATCGGATATTTTCGAGCTCGCAGAAGTAGCTTAGCTAAACTTGGTGAACCCAAATATTGTTCTGCTATGTTTTCTATTTGAGGTTTATATTTCTTGGCTTTCGACTTGCGATGCTTATTCTTTGATTGTTTCTTTTTTGACATTGTTATAGTCCTTTAATAAGAAAAG
>WFQY01000042.1 GCA_015486815.1 Phycisphaerae bacterium
GCTATATCCGGCCTGACAACAAAAGACATATTCGCACAATCACTTATAGAGTTAAAACAGCCAATAAAACTTACAGGCAAATGCTTGAAACTCAAAATTTCCTCTCTCGACGGCTCAAAACTCCCTCCGCTGCCTGAAACGTCAATGCAGAAAATAATTGCGAAAGGAGATAATTGGCAGATTGTAAAAATTTGCAGCGGTGAGCAAAAGACGACAAAAAATCAGCACCGACCTGACATAAGAAAATATCTCGCTGACTCTAACTATGTCAATCTTCGCGATCCGGGTTTGATCAGGCTCGCAAATCGCGCCAGCAAAGGAAAATCCAACCCGACAGCTATTGCACAAAGCCTGTGTATGTTTGTGCATAATTACATAACGACAAAAAATCTCTCTTCCGTCTTCGATACCGCTTCTCATATCGCACGCTCGAAGACAGGCGATTGCTCGGAACATTCCGTACTGCTCGCGTCCCTTGCACGAATAAAAAGAATTCCTTCTCGCGTAGTTACCGGTTTGGTTTACAGCCCGCGAATAGGAAAATTCGGTGGCTTCGGTTATCATATGTGGGTTCAGCTGTGGCTTAACGGACGATGGACAGACTTCGACCCTACTTTCGGACAACTTCATCCCGACCCGACACATATCGCAATCGCAACAAGCAACCTTGCAAACGGCACGTTGACCATAGACAATGCTAAATTGGCGGAATATATGGGCAGGATAAAAATCGAAATCGTAGATGAGTAAAAAAGAGAAAAAGAAAAAAAAGAGAAATCCCATTATCGACTATCTCGCTTATCTCGTATTGCGGACGGTGGTGGTCTTGTTTCATCTGTTCCCGATTGAGAGAAATCTGCGCACCGGATGCTGGTTGGGAAAAATGATGTGGTATGTAATTTCTACGGACATTCCTATTATAAACAAAATTCTCAAACGTAAACATCGAGAGCAGATAATATCAAATCTTAAGCTTGCGTTCGGCGATAGTTATTCGCAAGCCGAGCTTGAAAAAATCGGTGAGCTTTCCTGCAAGCATCTTGCTGTGTTTGCTATCGAATGCCTATTTACCGCTCGGCTGATAAATCTCTCGACGTGGAAGAAATATATAACACTGAAAAATTTCGAGCCAGCTTTGCGAGTTCTGCTCGAAAATAACGGGGCAATAGTCCTGACCGGCCATTATGGCAGTTGGGAAGTACTCGGTTATACTCTCGCAACATTAGGTTTCGATATATCAGCTGTGATGAGGCCACTCGATAATCCGTATATGAATAATTATCTGGTAAACATTCGTGCAAGGCATGGCTTGAACCTGCTCAACAAAAAAGGGGCAGCTGATGCTATGGAAAAAATCATCGAACAAGGCCAGCTATTGGGATTTATCGCTGATCAGGACGCAGGCAGAAAGGGGCTTTTCGTTGAGTTCTTCGGCGAGCAAGCATCGACATACAAAAGTATAGGCTTGATTGCAATCGAGACCAACCGTCCGATTATCATCGGCTGTGCTCGACGAACATCATCGGAAAAGTTTCATTACGAACTCGATGTGGAAGATATAATCTATCCCGACGACTGGAAAAATCAGGACGATGAGCTTTTATACATAACCCAGCGCTATACCGCTGCTATCGAACGGATGGTAAGAAAAGACCCTACACAATATCTTTGGCTACATCGCCGATGGAAAACACGTCCGAGACAACCGAAACGTCAAACTACTACAGTTAGCGCAAAGTAATGGTTATCGCGTAGTAATCGCATTCCCGCCTGTCCCAACATTACTTAACGTGCCATCCGAGTTATATCGTGCGACGAAAACATCCTTTCCACCGCTTGATGTAAGAGTGGTTTCGTTGGCTTCGCCGGTACCGAATGTAATGCTCGACGTGAAATAACCCGTCGTTGTAATCTGATCATTGCTTTCGGCAGCTATCGTTAAGCCATATCCCGAATCTGCAACGGAACTTTCACCTGTCTGTTTTGCCCACAATAAAGAGCCGCTATCTCCATCGAATCTCGCAAGAAAGATATCATTACTTCCGGACGAGAGAATTGTTGTTTGATTAGACTCTCCCGACCCGAAAATAGCACTGGTAGAAAATTTTCCGATAACTGCAAGCGACCCGTCCGAGAGATGCGATATTCCGAGGCCTATATCGACTCCAGCTCCACCTGCTTGTTTTACCCAATATAATGTTCCATTACCGTTATATCGAGCTACGAAAATATCATCTGCTCCTGTACTCGTTAATGTAGTTGCGTAATTTTCGCAGGGACCGAAAACAGCGCTCGAAGAAAAACTACCCGTAACCGCTGACGAACCATCGGAAAACGCTGTTACCGAATAGCCAACATCGTCTGACTCACCGCCCGCACGTTTCGCCCACAAAAGTGCCCCACCAAGATAATCATATTTGGCAACAAATATATCCTTCCCACCAGCGGAACTCAGCACCGTCGGAGTTGTTCCCGATGAACCATCGAAAACCCCTGACTCCTGAAAATATCCCGTTACCAGAATATTGCCATTGCTGTATGCTACACCGTTAGCCTGATCATCTCCGTAATATGCTCCTTCTTGAACCGCCCAAAGTGGAATTCCATTGGCGTCGTACCTCGCTACAAAAATATCAGCTGAATAGTCAGTAGTAAATGAAATCTCATTTGACGTGCCTTGTCCGAATATTATGTAATAACTAAATGCGCCCACTATTACAGAAGAACCATCAGGTAGTGCCACTACCGCATTACTGATATTTTCACTTTCGCTTCCAAAAGCAGCTACCGCCCAGACAAGTGTACCATCCGCGCTATACTTTGCGAGGAATATGTCCGTACCCATAGGAGCAGGAAATCTCGTTTCGTTAGTTTCGCTGATACCAAAAGTAATACTATCAGAAAAATATCCTGTAACCGCAAACGAACCGTCAGGCCAGCTGCTTACACCGGTAGCTACATCGCCCCCGTTACTGCCTATCCCTTTAGCCCAGAGCAACTGACCATCCGAATCATATTTAGCTATGAATATATCCGTACCACCCGCTGAGTTTAACACAGTTTGATTCGGCTGACCACTGCCAAAAACCGCAGAACCCGAAAATGTCCCTACGACCACAGCCGAGCCATCAGCAAAATGCGTTATGCTTCGGCCGATATCATCTTCGCTTCCACCGGCAGACATTGCAAAAGCTGGTGGCGGCTGAATTGTATATGTAGCTGATGCAATATCACTCGCTGTCATTCCGTCTTTATACGCTCGCGCTTTGATGATTGTCGTATCATTGATTGTAATAGTGCCGGTATATGGATTGCTACTTTCGTCAGGGTCGCTACCATCGGTGGTATAATATATACTTGCACCAGCGGTATCGCAGCTAATTGTAACATCTACAGAATTGACAAAAGTACCAGCGGCCGGCGAAAAGCTCGGCGTCGCAACTTGAGGCGGTGGCCGAATCGTATATGTCGCAGATGCAATATCACTTGCTGTCATTCCGTCTTTATACGCTCGCGCTTTGATGATTGTCGTATCGTTGATTGTAAACGCTCCGGTGTATGGATTGCTGCTTTCGTCAGGGTCGCTACCATCGGTGGTGTAATATATATTTGCGCCATCGGTATCGCAGTTAATCGTAACATCTACCGAATTGACAAAGGTACCAGCGGCCGGCGAAAAGCTCGGCGTTGCAACTTGAGGCGGTGGTTGAATCGTATATGTAGCCGATGCAATATCACTTGCTGTCATTCCGTCTTTATATGCTCGCGCTTTGATAGTTGTCGTATCGTTAATTGTAATCGCTCCGGTATATGGATTGCTGCTTTCGTCAGGGTCGCTACCATCGGTAGTATAATATATACTTGCACCAGCGGTATCGCAGCTAATCGTAACATCTACCGAATTGACAAAGGTACCAGCAGCCGGCGAAAAGCTCGGCGTTGCAACTTGAGGTAAGGTAGAACGCAGAATTTTGCGGTACGATTCGATGCCGGCTGAATAGTCATTTACCTGTTCACTTATGGGTGCTGTTTTTATATCTACATCTGCTCGTAGTCCGCCGAAAACCTTCCACCACAATGCTGACGACCCGCCAGCGATAAGCTCATTATATGCTGACAATATCGACTGAAAACCCTGCGCACCATAAACAAGCAGCTTGAGTTTCATATTAGCATATACCCTCAGCCTGCCATTGCCCGGCGCGGTAGGCTCATCCGCATTAAAATCTGTCGAAAAATCGCTTATTGGTTTATACTCACCGTCCTGATAAATCGCACCCGCCTGATAGTTGCCCGCAAGGATACCCGATGTCTTCATCCCGCCGACCACCTGCCCGTTCGCCCCGACAATCAGCGAAAGAATCGGACGTATCACCACAGGAATAGAATCGATCTCTATAACGATAGGCTTAAAACGATAAACTTCGAGCTCAAGCGACTTGTCAAAATTGCTACTCGATACTTCCTGCCCTACCGAAACTTCAAGCTGATATTCAAAATCGGCTTTCGTCAAAAATTTTAGATACGCCAGATTGTAATTCTCTATATCCGCCCGCAGATCAAACGCCGGCAATACTGTAATTGCACCATTCACAACAACTTGATCGTCCGTCGTATTTTCATTTCCGTCAGCATCATACAAAACCGCATTATTCACTTGGACGTCGAAATCAGAGCTGAGCTTAGCCTGCTTTTGGATAGAGTCATCAAGATCATCTATAGACAATTCTTTGCTGATATCGATACTGCCTTCTTTGATAGCTTGCTCTATCGCCACCGGCACGGTTTTTATATCAGCTCCGTTGTCAGATTTATTTACCGAAACCACTTTGCGTAAAAAACCATCGGGAGCTTGTTTGGTAGGCCCGCTTGCAATAATAGTGTCAACCTTAGGCAATGCCTCTTCATCACCAACGTTAAATGCCACCCCGCCTTCGCTTACCGTGCCTATATTCTGGTCATCAACAATATTAACGTTATCAGTGATGTCGGTAATGATGCTTGGCGGTACACAAGAACTTCCCGCTAGCGCCAGAAATGCACACAAAACAATTTCTACGGGCGCAGCAAAGCTGATATTCGATAATTTCCTCATTACATAATCTCCACCACCGGCCTGTTTATAGTTAGTAAATCTCAATTATACCTTACATTACAAGATTTTACAAGCAGCAGATATTTACACCGGAGGCGGTTGCGATGTTGTAAGTCATTAAAGAAAAATCAAGTATGAGCGGGGGGATTTGGCTTTACCCCAATAAATCTTCGATTTCAGCTAAATTCGGCTAATCTAAAAAA
>WFQY01000043.1 GCA_015486815.1 Phycisphaerae bacterium
CAGTGGAATTGCTGATTTACCGGTTCGAGAGGAGCTGTCCCCTTGGCTATCCGGAACTTACCATCGGGAATCTCTCCTTTTCCGATAAGCTCGATAAATTGCAATACATTATTTTTTACATCTTCGGTAATAGCTATTTTTTGTTTTTTGAGAAGATTGAGGATGTCGAGCTCTGCTAAACCGGTATAATCGGCATCGGGCGCAAAGCATATATGAGCACTGAGCTTGTCAGCAGCGACTTCGACGCTTATCTTATTGTCTGTCATTGTTTCGGGCACTTTTTCACCTTTATCTTAAAGTTTCATTTTGCCCGCCTAACTTTAGCTGCTGTGCCCGGGTGTAAGTTGCATGCGTATTTTCCGATTATGCAGGCACTCCCATTTTTTCGAGAGTTTGTTTGATTTTTCCTCCGAGAGTCTCGGTCGTAAACGGTTTGACTACATAATTGTTTACGCCCGCCTTGATAGCTTCGACCACTCTGGTTTTTTCCGCCTCGGTCGTAACCATAATTATCGGAACGTTTTTGTCCTGCTCTCTTATTTTTTTGACGAGAGTGAGTCCGTCCATATTAGGCATATTCCAGTCAACCAAAAACAGGTCGGGCATACCAGAAGCGATCTGATTCAATGCCTCTATGCCGTCTTCCGCTTCGAGAATATCGGTATATCCCAGCTGAGAAAGCACATTCTTTTCGATGTTTCTTATAGTTCTCGAATCATCAACAAGCATAATCTTCATAGTTCTTTACTCCATTACAGATGAGACCAATTCTTCCACCGCCTGTTCCTGACTTTGCGAATTGATTTTAGGTTTATTTACTATTTTCATTCCCACCTCAACGATGAATGAACCTATGGGCGTTGAACAGGGAATAGCTAATCGTGGTAATAGTTTGGTGGCTTTTACTTGATGATTTTGTCCGATGATAACCGATGGCACCGAAATAGATACGTTCAGACCTTCGAGGTCTTTTTTTGCGTTTCCCGCTACCATATTAGCAATTTCACCGATAGCATCAGCGAAATCTTCGTCCATTTCCCTGAATGTTACCCCTGCAAGTGCACCTGCAATTCTAAGTGCAGCCGGTTTTGGAAAACTCATTATAACCGCTCCGACCGCATCGCCCGAGAGACCTATAATACCGGAAACATCATGGGAAGCTTTTGCGTCCGTTTTGAGATTAGGTTTGTCAAAACTTACCTCAAGATTCAACATTGTTGAAAAAACGTTTTTTATAGAGCTCATAAAAGGATTGATATATCTGACGTCCATTGATGTATTCCTCTTTAATATTGCAAGTTGGCTTTGCCTTTACAAATTATTGTTTAGAGATTCTTCTTCTTAATTGTCTTATGGCGTATCGGACAAAAAGACATATACCTTTAAATCAAATACAAAAAACAAGGTCGAAGTTTCAAACCGTGTTCGAAAATATTTTATCTTTTTAAGCCAGGTGCGTGCTAATCCGATGAATAAGCAGGATGGTATTTGTTTGCATTTGTCAGATAGAAAATCGATGAGTTACACAGAAGCTACTATCGAAAACTCTGTTACATCCATAACTGTTGATATTGCAGATATGGTGGTAAGCAATCGTCCGGGTGATAAGCTTATTACGTATTCTCTCGGTAGCTGTATCGGACTTGCAGTATGGGACCCGCAGGTAAGGGCGGGGGGATTGCTGCACTATATGCTGCCTGATTCTTCCGTCTCTCCCGATAAAGCGAAAGATAAGCCGTTTATGTTTGCCGATACGGGAATACCGTTGCTATTTAAGTCGGTATATAAAATCGGCGGAGACAAGAAGAGATTGATAGTAAAGGTTGCGGGTGGCTCTCAGATGATGGACTCCAAGGGTGTATTTAACATAGGTAAACGTAACTATATGGTTCTTCGAAAATTACTATGGAAAAATAATGTGATAATAGATGCGGAAGATGTAGGTGGATTCGAAAGCAGGACAATGTCGCTTGATATTGCTACCGGGCTTGTAACGATAAAGAAGAATAAGAGGATAATAGAATTATGACAGTTGAAATAGTTGACATAGTAGAATCGGTAGAGCAGTTGCCCGTACTGCCCGGAACGACGCTTAGGCTTATAAATATACTAAGCGATGTCAACACGAGCATAGATCAAGTGGTTGATGCCATTAGACACGACCAGAATCTGACAGCACAAGTACTCAAACTTTGCAACTCCGCATATTTTGGTCTATCGAGACAAATTGTCAGTCTGCAAGACGCAGTTACTTATCTCGGAGCGACTCAACTGTTGCAATTGGTATTCAGCGTTCATTGCAAATCGACATTCAGCAAAAATCAAGAGGGTTATGGCTTACTTGCCGGTATGCTGTGGAAACACTCGAATGCGGTAGCGATTGCTTCGGAAAAAATAGCAAATCATAAAAATCTCAAGCCTACTTCAGGCTTGCTGTTTACTGCGGGGTTGTTGCACGATATCGGAAAGGTGATTCTTGATCAAGCTCTTTCGGAACATTATCAGCAGGTGCTTGAACTGGCAGAGACAGAGCAAATAAGATTCGATGAAGCGGAAAAAATCGTTCTCGGATTTTCTCACGAAGACATTGGGCAGATGATAGCAAATAAATGGCAACTACCCGAAGAAATTGTAGCTACCACGAAATATCATCACGAGTCGGAAAACTACAAAGGTAATGATGACCAAGTCGCATTGGTAGTTGAGGTGGTACATATAGCTGATTCTCTGGTAATGATGCTCGGGATAGGAATAGGTACGGACGGATTGAGATATAGAATAAACGAGAATCTCATAAATAAATATGAACTTAAGAAGGACTATATAGATAGGTTAGGAGTAGAGGTGCTTGCGAGTCTCGAGAAGATAGAAAAGTTATACGGTGACCAGAACAGTGGGAGTTAGGTTATGTCTGTAAATATAATGATAGTGGATGATAGCGTTACAATCAGAATGATGATTAAAAAGGCTCTCTATATTTCCTTGGGCGATGAACTGGGTCAGGTTTATGAAGCGAACGATGGTATTTCCGCACTTGCACAGATAGCGGACAATAATATGGACTTACTGATGATTGACCTGAATATGCCGAGGATGAATGGCGTTCAGCTAATATCCCGCCTGAAAACCAACCCGAAATATTCTGAGATCCCCATTGTAGTAATCTCAACCGAAGGAAGTGAACAGCGAATAAAAGAATTGGAAGAGATGGGAATATCGGGATATATACGAAAGCCATTTCGTCCCGAACAGATAAGAGAAATATTATCGAATATACTGGAGGTTTGTTATGAGTCTCAATCAGCTGACGATGACGGATGTGATTTCTGATATTATAGAAACACTGGCAATGATGACCGTTGAACCAGCGGAGAAGTTCGGAGAATTTACTCCCGATTTTATAGGACATATAGATTTTGACGGGTCGGTTACCGGAAGATTATTTCTCGAATGTACGGATGAGTTCGCTTCCATACTTGCGGAAAATCTGCTTGGTATTGATATTGACGGGCTTGAAGAAGCACATAAGTGGGATGCTATCGGTGAATTTCTCAATATTATTTGTGGTAATATTGTTACGGAAATATTCGACAATGAAAAATCGTTTACCCTTTCTTCGCCACAGGTAAATTTCGTTGAGAAAGAGACGTGGCAGGCGAATAAAGATAGCAATACGGATGGACAAGAAGTTATTACGTTTTTAGCTGACGGATTTCCAATAAGATTTGTTTTGAAAGTAAACAATTGAATATCCGGTAGGGAGATTTTCAAATGTCAGAAAATAGCAGTACGGAAATAGTCTGCGAACATATCAAAGATGTTGTTGATGAGTTGGTAAGCTCGTCGGAAGGAATAGATATAACGGATCTGGGTGAATTGGCAAAGATACACGAATCCGCCACCGAATTATCAAAATTATCGGAACAGATCGAAGATAGCAGAAAAGAGATGCTGTGTAATTTTGGTAAGCAGATAGCTAATATAGCGGAGAGCATTATTCTGGAGAGCTGCGATAATCCCGACGATGCACTTGAACATTTATGTCAAGCGATAGGTAAATTTAACAATAGCATATCGCAGTCAGATGCTTTACCGGATGCGGATATACTTAAAGAATGTATCAGCCTCTTGCAGGTGTGTAAGGCAAGCGAGGCGGAGTCTTCTGCTAAAAGTCAATCGGATCGATTGCAGGATTCTCCGGAAAACGAATCGTCCGCTAAATGTACGGAAGAAAACTCACAGCAAGAGGAACAAGAAGAAGAACAACAACAAGACGTACACGATACTGATAATCATCAGTCAAACAATTCGGAATATCACCAAAAGCCTCTGGTAATTTCGGAAGATGAATTCGAATATGTACAGAGTTTTCTTACGGAATGTGAGGAACACATAGAAGCTATCGAGACGGGGCTTATCGATATTGAGCAATCTCCCGATGACCTTGACAAGATCAATGAAGTATTTAGGCCTTTCCACACAATCAAAGGGATGTCGGGGTTTTTGAATCTTCTGGATATTCAGGCATTGACACACGAGCTCGAAACACTTCTCGATCTTGGTAGAAAGGGCAAACTCAAAATAACGCCTGCTATTATTGACATAATCTTCGAGGGTTTGGATGTCCTTAAGGTGCAGATAGCGGAGATATCAAAATATATGTCGAATCCTACGGGTCAAGCGATTCCGCAGCCACCAATAGAAGACCTACTAAATCGTATTCGGTCAGCTGCCAACGGTGCACCGGAAGAAGAGATAAGAGCTACACCCGAAGAGCCCGTGCCTCAAAAATTAGGACAAATCCTCATCGAAGAACACAAAGTAAGCCCAGCGGTAGTCGAGCTTGCAGTTGAACAAAGAAAACAACGAAACGAACATATAGGAAAGATATTAGTTGAAACAGGTGCCGTAGATAACAAAACGATCAATCAGGCACTTCGTAAACAGAGGGCACGCCAACAAGATTCAGTAGTTCGTGTCGATACTCGCAAACTCGATAATCTGGTCAATCTGATAGGTGAGCTTGTGATTATGCAGACTCAGATTCAGCAGCATCCGAGCGTCAATAATCAGCCTGGGCTGACAAGGCTTATAGAGCAGACATCGAAGATTACTCGCGATATTCAGGAAATCGGTATGTCGATGCGTATGATACCGGTGGCACAGACATTCCATAAAATGGGCAGAATAGTGCGCGATTTGTCTCACAAAATAGGAAAGAAAGTAAACTTCAAAATAGAAGGTGAAGAAACCGAGCTTGACAAAAATGTCATACAGGAACTTTCCGACCCGCTTATGCATATGATACGAAATGCGGTTGATCACGGAATTGAGATGCCCGAAGAACGAATAAAAGCTGGCAAAGACGAAACGGGAACCGTAGCGCTTCGTGCATATCATCAGGGCGGTAATATCGTAATTGAAATTGTCGATGACGGTAAGGGACTTGATGCTGAAGTATTATTCCAAAAAGCTGTGGATAAAGGGCTAATTTCGCAGGATGAGCATCTTAGCGAAAGCCAAATATTCAATCTGATTTTCGCACCGGGATTTTCCACTGCTTCTAAGATAACCGATATCTCGGGTAGAGGCGTCGGAATGGATGTCGTCAAAAAGAATATCGAGAAATTACGTGGAAAAGTCGAAATAGCTTCGGAGAAGGGTAAAGGATCGACATTTACAATCAAGTTGCCTTTGACTCTCGCTGTTATCGACGGAATGGTAGTCAGGATAGGCAATCAAAAATTTATCATACCTACTCTCTCTATCGTACGAGCTATCGTGCCTGAGCCTGACCAGATAAACACCGTACAAGGCCAGAATCAGATATTACATTTGCAGGACAAATTATATCCTCTCATCAATCTCGGCGAATTGTTTAATATTCCCGGCGCTGCGAGTGATCCAACAGACGGTATGGTAGTGATAGCTCAGGCGGAAGATATGCAGATAGGATTGGTGCTTGATGAGCTGTTGGGTCAACAGCAAGTAGTGATAAAATCTCTCGGCGAACAATTTCAAAATATAAAGGGCATAAGTGGCGGAGCTATCCTTGGTGACGGGACTATAGGATTGATTATCGAGCCAGCTGCCCTTCTTGACGCAGAGAGTATATCACGAGAAGTCGAATACGCTGCGTAGAAATGAGGAAATTACAAATAAACAATTAAAAATGAAAAATGTTAAATTGAGGGGCTTCGTGTACGCTTGTATTACGAGCTGAGCGTATAAAATTGCCGATATCGGACACCGTAACGTAAAAGCCTGCCCGCAAATATTCTCGCACACTATCGGAT
>WFQY01000044.1 GCA_015486815.1 Phycisphaerae bacterium
CGCCTGCTGTTGCGCCGACAAGATTTGGCATAATCACATTCTCCAAAACCGTCAGCTCAGGCAGAAGATGGTAAAATTGAAAGACGAACCCGAATTTCCGATTGCGAACTAAATTGCGAAATTCGCTTTCAGCTGAAAATATATTCATATCATCGAAAATTACCCGTCCGACATCAGGCGTATCGAGGGCACCGAGTATATGCAAAAGCGTACTCTTGCCGCTGCCCGACACTCCGACTATTGATAGAAATTCTCCCCTGCGTACGTTAAGGTTTATGCCTTTTAGCACGGGTACTTCGACCATATCCAAATGATATGTCTTATGAAGATTTTCAGCTTGTAGTATCAAATCATTCATATCGCAATGCTTCCACCGGATTCATCTTTGCCGCTCTTATCGCGGGAATTATCGCTCCGATTATTGATGCAATAATAGCTGCACATATAATAACAATTGCATCGTGCGAGTCGATCGTATTAGGGACTTTATCAAACGCATACACTTCACGATTCCATATCCGCCAGCCGAACACTCTCACCAGCCAATCCTGAATTTGATTTATGTTTTTGACAAAATACCAGCCTATGATTGTTCCGAGTATCGAACCGACAAAACCGATTACACCTGCGTATGTCAGGAAAATAGCTGCTATTTGTGCTTTCGACGCCCCTACACTCTTGAGAATGCCAATATCTTTTGTCTTTTCGACGACTATCATATAGAAAATCACAAGTATCAAAAATACGACGACAATACTAACGATACTGAACAGAATAATCATCAGCCGTTTTTCATTTTCGACAGCTGATATGAACCCTGCGTTATATTCTTCCCACGTCGAAGGATACGCATCCGAAAGCAGCGGGTCGTTATATTGCATACAATAATTTATCCACGCCATTTTTATCAAATATAGTGCGTGATATAGCCTAACTCCCGGTTTAAGTTTAATTTGTATCTGATGAACGCGTGCCGGCTGAATTTTCCCGTCTGCTAACTTTTGTTTGTCCATCAACAATAACTTTTGCAAAACTTTGAAATCGACATAAACCGAAGTCGAATCGATATCATATACTCCCGTTCGGGAATCATCGACGATATAGAATTTCTGAGTAACAGCAGGTACCGAGACGTCTGCGAATGTGCCTTTGATGGTAAGTGGAAATACACTTAACGTACAAGGCCAATATTGCGGGATGCTGCGGTGATAATTTCCATCTGCATCACGATAAGCAAGCCTACCTACGTCAAGCCCGTAAATCAACCCGTAAAGGTGTTCTTTGCTACCCTGCGTTCGAATCGGCACATCGAGCATAACCGATTGCGGATGACGTTTATAATAATGCAAACTATCGCCAAACTTACTAACAGCTATTTTGCCCTTCAGATCGATCCCCTGCACTCTTACACCGCTCGTCCAGAATGCATCGGGATTGTAAGGCTTGCGCACTCTAAACAGACCCGCTGTATATATCACAGGTGTCGAAGCCTCAACTATCTTATCGAAAGGTGGCTTTTTAAGCTCATCCATAAATCCTTGGTAATATGGAAACCCCCGAGCAGGGTCGCCTTCGATGATTATATCGCCCATCAGTCCGTGCGTTTTTTCTCGTACCTGCTCGACAAAACCTCCCATCACGGAAACGATGATAAGCAGCATCATCGTACAGAGTGTAACCGCACCAAGCGAAAATAGCGCGATGCGCTTTTTCTCAAGCAGCCTGATAGAAGAAAACCATACGAACTGCCTCATCGCTGAACGATGCTTTACCGTTCGATATGCTAATATCATCAGACCGATTAATATTACGACCGCAAATAGACTTGTGCCAACTACAAGCCAACGATGATTGACCGCAGGCTCATAAGCGATGAGCGTAGCATACAGCACATAGCAGGCAGCTATCGAACGGACAGGAAACAATATAGCTTGCATCAATGCTTGCTTGCGTAAGAAAATTGTAGGAAACAAAACCAAAACAAACGCACCGAAAACTACAACTCCCGTAAGCAAATGCCTGATCGGATCGACACCGTCCGCATGATACCATCGTTGAGGTACTTGAGCGTGCCCCATAAGCCACCACGGCAGATTGTGATAAAAGCTGCCAATAAATACCACAATAAAGACAACTTCCGTCAATATCCCTACCAAAATAGCTAACGGTTTATTTTTCAATCCGCTTTGCCAATATCCGAGCATTGCATGCCAGTGAATAAGAAATTTTGCGAAACCGACAGCGAGCTGAATAGCAAGTGCAGGCAATAATCCTATAAAAATCACAGGCAGAAGATACCAATGAAATTTTCCTTTGCTGATGGTTTTACGGTTTGACGGAAACAGGACATTTCTTGTGCGTTCGATTGTCAGATAATAGCAGACGCTAACAATACCCATTATCAGCTGGGCAATCCAATATACAGGAAGCCAAATCGGCCCCAGAAAAGCGGATATATAATGATTGAATTTTTTATCGTCGTTATTGTTCTTCATTAGTATATTCTATACAAGCTTGAGGCTGACCTCAGCGGAATGTCCAGAGCTACATTGTAAACGCAATTTCGCATTTCCTTTTTTTCTACCAGCTTTGACGTAAATCGCACCGCGTCCGCCAAACAAGGCAAACGGATTTTCTCCGATAAGTTCGACGTTACCACTGGCTTGTACCGTTACTATACCCGTAGCATACGGACAAATATTACCAAACTTATCCGTCATCATAAACGACAGCTGAGTAATATCTCTGCCGTCTGCATAAATTGTATTATGGTCAACCCATGCTTTCAACTCGACGGGCAATTTATCCGCAGGATATTTGCGCACAGCGACTTTCTTGCCCCTTATTCTACCGATTAGTGTTAAATCTTCCCACTTCCCGCCCCACTCAGCACGAATATTATCTACAACAACCGGCGGATGAGGCAGATTGCGGAATTTGTCTCTTTGCGGTTTAAATACGCCTATTTTCCTTTTTCCTATGCGCACTTCGACCTCATCACAGTTTGACAATATCGTTAGATTTTTAGGACATTCATTCCAATCGCCCCTCGCCCAATAGTCGAGAGCCTCCAATACGATTTCCTTGTCGGGCGATATTTGACTCTTATAAAAGTAGGCAGCAAATTTAGGCAGCCTGAATATATCGCATATACCGTGATAACAAATCCGATCGCCTGAGCCAAATTCGATGTGTGTGTTATAATCGAAAGCGCACCAGCCTATAGCTCCCGCAATGTTCTGCTTGCTAAGCTGAAGATTTTGTATTCGAGCGTGCAACAACGTATGATGATATTGCTTTTCGATTGAATCGATGGTCTTCGTCGGAAAAGTATGGCCGGCGAATTCGGTAATAAGATATGGAATATGGTTAGGTTCCTGAACCGTACCAGAAAAATCGTTGTAGGTAAAGACATCCTCCAAAAATTCACTTTCCCTGAAACATCGCACTCCTCCTGTCTGACGAGTCGGGTCAAGCCTATGCGCAAGCGCATTTGTCTTTATGTAAAATTCGTGATTGTCCTGCGATTCGTTTATTCGAACGCCCCAAAGAATAATGCTCGGATGATGTCTATCGCGTACAATCATTTCCTTAAGCTCGTTAAGCGAGACAGATTGCCATTTCTTATTTCCGATATGCTGCCAGCCCGGAATCTCTTCGAACACGAGCAATCCTATCCGGTCGCATCTATCGAGAAAGTGAGGCGACTGCGGATAGTGCGATGTTCGAACAATATTCAACCCGAGTTCATATTTGAGAATTTCCGCATCGCGATATTGCAACCGCCAACCAGCGGCAGCTCCTATATACGGATAGTTCTGATGCCTGTCGAGCCCGATGAGCTTTATGTGCCTACCGTTGAGATAAAACTTTCCGTCTTTTGCGAAGTGTGCCTCACGAAATCCAAAACTTTTCTGTACCTCATCGATAACCTGCCCGTTTTCCTTTAATATGAGTTTGGTTTGATACAGGTTTGGCTCTTCTATATCCCATAATTTCACATCGGGAATATTCTGCACGACTATATTTTCCGAGATATTCTTTTGCTGCTTGAGTTTGAGATTTTTCGAAGTTTCAGTAACGAGTCCGCCTTTCTCATCGACAAGCTGAAATGTCAGATCAATATCTCGTGTGCGTCCTTCATTACGAATATCATACTGCACCACCATCGCTCTGTCATCTTTGAGCACATTAAGACCGCACGCCCAAAAATCATCAATATATGTCGTATCGGTGATAATCAAACGTGCTTCACGATAAATACCACCGAACGTAAGATAATCGACAACATTACCAAAAGGTGGAATGTCAGGCCGTTCACGCGAATCGACTTTAACCGCAAGAATATTGTCAGCTTTGTATTTGACGTAATTGGTCAGGTCAAATCTGAAATTTGTAAATCCGCCTTTATGCTCGCCTATCAGTTTGCCGTTAAGATATACCTCCGCTGCCAGCATAATACCATCGAACTCGACAAAAATCTTTTTGCCCTTCACATCCGCAGGCAGCTTAAACTTATTTACATACCAACTGACAAACTGATATTCCTTTTCGTCAAAATTATGATATGGCAATATGCGATTGGTATGTGGAAGTGTTATTTTCTCTTTCGCCTTTTTCGCCGCTGACGTTGCTTTTTTCACGCCAATATCGGAATCAAAAAAAATCCAGTTGTCATTCATCTCTACAATTCTTCTGCCTGTGAGTGTTTTGCTCATAGTCGATAACTCCTGATAATCCGCTATTTTTGATAATCCAATGTTACAATCAAGTTATCCCGATGGATAATTTCTTCCGGTGAATCTTTTCCGAATGTTTTTCGAATAGCTTCCGTCCGTTTTCCTTTAAGAAGTTTTATCTGCTCACTGCTATAGTTTGTAACGCCGCGAGCTAACTCCTGACCTTGCATATCGGTGATAATGACGACCTGCCCCTTATCGAACTTTCCCTTGACATCTGTTATTCCGCCAGGCAACAGACTTTTACCACGCGAGATTATTGCCCTAACAGCTCCCTCGTCAATAGAAATGACACCATCAGCTCTGGCAGCTGACGCTATCCATCTGCGTTTGCCTGCTACTTTTTTACTTCCACCCGCAAAAACCGTCCCCACTTTTTTGCCCGATATGATAAGATCGCGTAATACATTGCGTTTCTTTCCCGAAGCGATTACCGTATCGATACCCGATTGCGTAGCAAATCTTACCGCCTGCAGTTTCGACCGCATCCCTCCCACGCCAAGCTTACTTTTTTCCGCTTTGAGTAACGATTCCGTTTCGTTGTCTATCTGCTCGACAAAATCAATAAGCCTGCCTTCCTTATCGAGCAATCCCTCAACCGCTGTCAACATAACAAGTAAATCAGCTCGCCAAAGATTTGCCACCAGCGTCGCTATAAAATCATTGTCTCCATATCGAATCTCATCGACCGCTATCGTATCATTTTCGTTTATTACGGGCACCGCTGAAAATTTATGTAGCTCCGATATTGTCCGCTCAATATTGACATACCGTCTTCGGTCTTCGAAGTCCGCACGAGTAACCAAAATTTGGCCAGCGTGAAGATTATGCTTTGCAAATGCACGCTCGAATAACTGAATAAGTGCCCCCTGTCCGATAGCTGCTGTCGCTTGTAGCTGGGCAAGTCTTTTAGGCCTCGTCTTCATCTGCAATATTCCCATTCCCGCTCCGATAGCACCACTCGAGACAATTACTATTTCCTTTCCCGATTCAATCAAAAGGTGCGACTGATTAGCTATCGAACGAATCAATCCCGTATCAAGTCTGTCATCCGCATCGGTAAGTACCTGCGTGCCTATCTTGATTACGATTTTCTTCGCTGATTTGACGAGTTTTTCTCTTATATGAGTACTTGGCATAACCGTTATTCTGCTACTTTATTATGTTACTTTAAAACTGGCGTTGCTATTCCTCGCTCGGTCTTGTCATATTCCATACCCAATATCTCGCAGAGCTTTTCCACTGTCTTCTGCGTCGCACCCTGATTCGCAAGCACGACATTGCGAGCGTTCTCGCCCATCTTGCGAGCCTTTGATTGATCCCCTAATATCGCACCTATCACACTTGCGAGTTTTTCGGGCTTATCCACAATCTCTATCGCATCTGCCTGACGCAATTTATCCACAGCGTCTTTGAAATTGTCATAATGCGACCCTATAACTGTCGGACGACCCAAAGCTGCCACCTCCATCACATCCGATCCGCCCATATCCGCTATCGTTCTTCCGACAAAAACCACCGACGCAAGAGCGTAAAATTTTCTAAGCTCGCCCATCGTATCGCCCAATATAATCGTCGCTCTACCCGAGACCATTCCTGATGGCCCTGCCGTTCCATCAGGATATTTGCTACGCCTGACCGCGTAAAATCCACGCGAGTTTATAATCTCCGCTACATAATCAAATCGTTCGGGCTTACGCGGAATTATCGCCAACTGAAGATTATCGAATTGCGAACGTAGCTGTTGATACGCTCTGATAATTGCTTCTTCTTCAATATCATCGCCGGTACTACCCGCAACAATAAGAGGATAATCCGTATTTATACCGACCGCACGAGCGAGAGCATATTGGCTTTCCATACTATCCGCAGCTGACGCCCCGTCCCATTTTAACGAACCGGTAACAATAATATTGCTCGGGTTTACTCCGATTGATATGAACCGCTGACGATATGTATTATCTTGCACCATCACACAATCGAGTTTGTTGAATATCTTCTTTACTATCGCACTAACCAATCTGTATCGGGATAAACTTCGCTCGGTAATTCTGCCGTTAACCAACACTACCGGAATACCACGCTTTTCCGATTGCAAAACAAGATTAGGCCAAACTTCAAGCTCGACGAGAATAACCATAGCAGGCTTAAGCCGTCTGAGTGCATTCGAAATAGTAAAGCTAAAATCAAACGGGAAGAAAAATACATTGTCTTCGCCATAGAGTTTGACAGCTCGATCGTAACCCGTATCAGTTGTTGTGCTGACAAAAATCTCATAAAAAGGGAGCTGTTGTTTGAGTCTCTCTATTAGCGACCTCGCTGCGTTTACCTCGCCGACGCTAACAGAATGAATCCATATTGCAGGACGCTCGCCAAAGCGTTTGGGAATAAATCCGAGCCGGTCAGACCAGCCGCGGAGATACCTTTTCGATTTTATCATCCGGTACAATACCACAGGCAGAAACAATATACCTACGATGAAATATCCGATATTGATAATCCACTGTAATATTCGAGTCATTATCCGACACCTTTACATATCTCAGTACATAGACTGCTACAATACTACAAAGATATAACGAGATAGACAAGTACAAAGCTTTTCTCTCTTTGAA
>WFQY01000045.1 GCA_015486815.1 Phycisphaerae bacterium
AATAAACTTTATGGCACTAATTATAAAAAATTCAGTGATATCCCTTTTCCGACAACAATGCCTAAGAATGCTATAATCGCAACTGACTGGGATTTGTTTATTCAAAGGGCAGCTGATCTTAATGCTATTTCGGTTTACGGACCACGACAGGCGTTTGAAGCGTATCTTAAAAAAGCAGGATATAAATTTTCCGGCCATGATATAATGACTCAGGCAAGGATAAACGCAGATGCCGCTGACTTCAATAGAACAGAAAAAGCATTCAAATGGGAATGCTTGAAAATAAACTACCAGACAGTGCTTGATTATATCTTGCTTCACGGGCGTGGTGTTTACAATACGATCATATATTGCTCATTGTTGATCATCGCTCAGCTTATGGTAAATCCTCTCGCTGCTTACGCGATGAGCCGATATAAACTGCCGAGTACATATAAAATATTGCTGTTTTGTATGGCTACGATGGCATTTCCGCCTGCGGTTACAATGATACCTGCATTTCTGTTGTTACGAAAATTACACCTGTTAAATACATTTGCAGCTCTGATTCTACCCGCAATGGCAAACGGATATTGGATATTCCTGTTAAAAGGATTTTTTGATTCGTTACCTCAAGAACTTTACGAGGCAGCGGATATCGACGGCGCAACCGAATGGAAAAAATTCTGGGTAATTACGATGTCACTCTCAAAACCCGTATTAGCTGTGGTCGCATTGCAGGCATTTACCATCGCTTATGCCAACTTTATGGCTGCCTTGATAATCATTCCCGACCAGAAAATGTGGACACTGATGATTTGGCTGTATCAGCTTCAGACATTTTCTCATCAGGCGGTGATATATGCAGCTTTGTGTTTGGCTGCTATTCCTACATTCCTTGTGTTCCTGTTCGCTCAAGGAATCATTATGCGTGGTATCGTTGTCCCTGTGGAAAAATAAACCGGATATTAGAAAGGGAACCAAATGAGAGAATTGTTTAAAAGAGAAAAGACGAATCCCATCATCACTGCGGATAAGATGCCTTATTCTGTAAATACGGTTTTCAATCCCGGCGTGGCGGAGCATAACGGAGATGTAGTTTTATTGCTTCGCGTCGAAGACCTTCAGGGACAATCTCACCTTACCGTAGCACGCAGTAAAAACGGTGTCGATGGCTGGCAAATAGAACTGAAACCTTTGATCTTTCCTCAGCCTGGTACCGATGAATATGCCTACGAACAATTCGGATGCGAAGATTCACGAATCACTTATATACCTGAAAAAGACGAGTATTTCATCTGCTATACCGCATATTCACCGGTTGGTCCGGGAGTGGCTACTGCCCGTACAAAAGATTTCGTGCGAGTGGAAAAATCAGGTTTGATCTTTCCGCCAAACAACAAAGATGCTGCTATATTTCCACGGAAATTCAATAACAAGTGGGTAATGCTTCATCGTCCCGTAGCTGGTGATATTGAGCATATTTGGCTTACTTGCTCACCCGATTGGATTCATTGGGGCGAGCCAAAGTGCCTGTTGCCCGAACGAGGCGGACCGTGGTGGGACGCTGCACGTGTAGGCGCGGGTGCACCTCCAATCGAGACTGACGAGGGTTGGTTGATTATTTATCACGGCGTAAAGACAACCACATCGGGAGCAATTTACCGACTCGGACTTGCTTTGGTTGACAGGGGCAATCCGTATAAATTGTTGGTGCGATATCCGCGATGGGTCTTTGGACCCACCGAACCTTACGAAAAGCAGGGCGATGTTTCGAATGTTGTCTATACTTGCGGAGCGATTGTTCGCGGTGATGAATTGTGGATGTATTACGGTGGGGCGGATACCTGTGTCTGTTTGGCACGGGCAAAGCTAAAAGATTTATTGAATGAGATAACAAATTTCGAAGGAGCGTCCGATCCCGCTTGCTCCGTTAGCTGTGGGTTAGGCTGATTTTAGAACCGTACAAAATGCAAATTTCTGTGTCATTGCGAGTTCGTCGATAGGCGAACGTGGCAATCTAATATTGTGTAAAACCGAGAGTTTCTGCGTTTTGCAAGTCTCTAATAGGCTGATTTTTGAGAGGAGATATTTTAATGGCTAAAAGAGCTAAAAAAATCGAATTATACGGCAAAGCCGGTGCAATCTGTTCACTGGTTGCTATTGTAACCGTGATAGTAATTTTGATATTTATGTTGCACCGATGGAATTTTCAAGAAAATATGATTCTCGTTGGTCCACGAAGCAAGCCGTTTATACTCTGTCTCTTATACACATCT
>WFQY01000046.1 GCA_015486815.1 Phycisphaerae bacterium
GCAGATGTCCCGACGAGGTAAACGTTACGCCGATAGTAAAACTATTAATTCCGCAACAGCAGAAAACCGAACCTGCCCCTACGCATATAATTTCCGGATATCCTCCCGACGGACGAAGCGTCAAAACATACCACGGCGGAAGCTCAAAATTAAAATCCCAACATTGAGCAATCGTAGCACTCTGCTCTCGCATATTTGCCGCCAACACGCAGCCAGCTGTACAACCTGTCGGCTTAGGCCAATCGTTTTCCGAGCTGATATGCGTCAACTCCGGAATGATGAGCTGCTTGAGGACATCATTTATCTGTATATTTGAACCTTCCGAAATACCCTTTATAAATTCCCAACTATCGGGCGAATATTCCTGTATGACAAGTTTTAGATTCGATACATAATTTTTAACCGTATCCACCCCGCCAAATCTAATCAGATTAAATGTTTCCGAAAAATACTGCCGGTTAAACCGCT
This sequence comes from Phycisphaerae bacterium, assembly GCA_015486815.1. Classification (GTDB taxonomy): domain Bacteria; phylum Planctomycetota; class Phycisphaerae; order JAAYCJ01; family JAAYCJ01; genus S014-18. The sequence continues at coordinate 469 of WFQY01000046.1, forward strand.
CGATATTATGAGCTTCCGCTCGTCCGAGTTGCTTTCCCATCTCAAACCACGAGCCGTCAAATTCGTAGTGATTGAATTTAGTCGGCATATCTTTCACCTTTTGGACTCACCTTCGGGAATCTGTGTCTTATTCAACTCTTCACGCGCCTTTTCTTCGAGTTTCTTTAATTTGCTTCGTTTGCTGATATGAATGGAAATTATCCATCCGATAATTATCGCTGCAATCACAACAGCTAAGATATGTTCCACCGCTGTTACACCCTTTATGACCTTCGAAATATGATCGCTAAACCACCATCCGAGCCCGACAAGCACCGGTACCGTTACCAACGCACCGCTTACATCCAATAAAATAAATTTCCACATCGGCACCTTACTCATTCCTGCGGTTACGCACATTATCGAACGAATACCCGCAAAAAATCTGCCGAAAAATATTATCAAACTCCCGCGTTTGCGAAATTGAACTTTCATCTGCGCTATGTGGCTTTTGGTCAATAAGGCACGAAACGGACGAAGCTCCAATACATTCATTCCCCATTTTCTGCCGACAGAGTAAAGAATAAAATCACCCGTCAACACACCAATCAGTCCGATGATGATAACGTATAACGGCTCACCGTAACCGAGACGTGCCAAACATCCGCCAAATAGTAAGGGGATATCTTCGGGCAAAGGTAGTCCCATACTCGCTGCCAATAGTAGCAGGAGCATCCCGATATATAATGATTCCTGAAGAATTACATCCGTTGATGGTAATACTGCCAGTAAAAGCATAAAAAAATCTCAAATCCACACTACAGATTTCAAATCGCTTACGGATAAACTTTACCCATCATTCGAGGAAATGCAATAGCTTCGCGGACATGTTTAAGACCACAAAGCCAGCCTATCGTACGCTCAATCCCCAGCCCGAAACCTCCATGGGGTACCGAACCGTACCTGCGCAAATCGAGATACCATTGATATGCATCGATTGGCATATTTTCCTCTTCTATACGTTTTATCAATCTATCAAGTTCTTCTTCTCTTACCGAGCCGCCTATAATTTCTCCGACGCCTTCGGGTGCAAGCAAATCGAAATTTTCCACCACGTTAGCCCGCTGCCTATCCTGCCTCATATAAAACGCTTTTGCCTGTTTCGGATAATGCGTAACAAATACGGGCTTATTATGCAATTTTGAAATAATCGTCTCATCCGAGCCTCCCAAATCCTTGCCCCACTGAAAATTTTTCGCAAGCTCAAGGTGTTTCGGAGTATTGTTAAGCTGCTCGTTAAGCTCAGGCAGCTGATCGCGAATTTCCATTATCTGAGAATGCAATTTTTCTTTCTGCCACGAACGCCGCATCTCGGTTTCTTTCGATTCAAGCTCCCTAAGCTGATTTTGTAAATCGGATATTCTTTGTTTCAAACTTTCCCGCTCAGCTTCGAGCAGTTCTTCCGCTTTGCTGCTATGTAAAATCTCCACGACTTCGTCATAAGTCAGCCTGACAAAGGGCTTGGTAATATTTTCGAGTTTACTTATATCCCTGTCAAGCAACTCAAGCTCACTTCGATGCCTTTCAAGCACTTTCGAAACAATATAACAAATAAAGTCTTCCGCTATGTCGAGCAGATCCTCAAGATCCGCAAAAGCGATTTCAGGCTCGACCATCCAAAATTCCGTCAAATGCCTGCGTGTCTTCGACTTTTCCGCACGAAAAGTAGGCCCGAAACAATAAACCTTTCCCAACGCCATTGCCGCCGATTCCAGATAAAGCTGACCCGTCTGGGCTAAATATACCTCTTGACCGAAATGATCAACCTTAAATAGCGTCGCAGCTCCCTCTCCTGCACTTGGCGAGAAGATAGGCGTATCAACCAATACAAACCCTCTGCTGCGAAAAAATTCCCTGATGGCAAAAATAAGCGTATCGCGAATTTTCATAATAGCTGCCTGCTTCGGCGAGCGAAGCCAAAGGTGTCTGTGCTTAAGCAGAAAATCAACACCGTGAGGTTTGGGCGTAATGGGATAATCAACAGCTAAGTGAATTATTCTTGCATCCGTTATGGTTATTTCGACACCGCCCGGCGCCCTTTGCTCTTCGCGAACGATACCGGTAAGTTCGACGGAACTCTCAAGCCCTATATTCTTTAAGCTGCTGAACAATTCTTCGTCAGCTTCCTTTTTTTCCAATACCGCCTGCACCAGCCCCGTACCATCACGCAGAACGATAAAAATAATCTTTCCCGGACTGCGATGATGCCTCATCCAGCCAGCTATTGTTACC
>WFQY01000047.1 GCA_015486815.1 Phycisphaerae bacterium
CGTTGGATAGGTTGGTTGAGATTTTGCGGGCTGAGGGGTTGGGGGTAGGAAAGACCTATGGGCCTGTTTACAAACATAACTTATGGTCATTGCCTAAGAGTTATTATAGAATAAGGAATTGTAAGGTGTGCGAGAATGTTTGCGATAATGTTGCTCTGTGTCTCGGACAAAGCTGGCTTTTGGGAGATGAAGAACTGATGCGGGCAATAGCAGACACGTTCAAAAAAGTATTAAAATCAGGAAAGGAATTGGTATGATGTTAAAAGTCGGAATTGCAAAAGTCGATATTACTCCGCCTTTGGGAACTCAACTTGCAGGTTATGGTGATGCGCCGAGGCCTGCGGAGGAGATTCACGATCCGCTTTATGCTACTGCGATCGTATTCGAGCAGGAAGATATGAAAGCTTGCCACGTTACGCTCGATCTGGCGCAGATAGAAACTCAAGATGGAGAAACAATACGAAAATTAGCAGCGGAGAAAACGGGAATACCTGCGGAGCGTATCAATATCGGGGTAATTCATACGCATTCCGCTCCGCAAACATTTACGTTCGGCGGCTGGGGCGACAAAGATGAAAGTTATGTTGCAAGCCTTATTCCGAAAGTTGTCCAAGCGGTTGAAGAAGCTGCTGATAAGACCGTACCGGTAAAGGTCGGAGTAGCGACAACCAAAACGAAAATCGGCATTAATAGACGCTCGGTTTATAGGAATAGCGTTTATACTTTTCGTGCGAGTATGTATGATGATAATCCGTATGATTCGACGATGACGGTTGTCAGATTCGAAGGGCAGGATGGGCTGGTTGCGAGTTTGATTCATGCGTCCGCACATGCGACAGCTATGGGGATGAATCGATTGGTTTCGCGTGATTGGCCTGGAGTGATGATAGACAGGGTGGAGTCGCAGACGAAAGCGCCAGCGATTTTTATCAACGGCTCGTTTGGCGATACGGGTCCGCGGACAAATATGCTGATGGAGTCGGCGGCTTTTTCAGCGGGAGGAGGTGATGGTATTCATAGTGTAAACGAGGTCGGATATCGCGGCGCTTCCGATGCACTTTGGACGCATCAGTCGATTAAGCATTTTCTTGACGATGTGAAATTGAAGGTGATTAGCGAGCAGATAAAGCTCGATACCGCTCCGCTGCCTTCGATGGAGGAAGCCAAAGCTGGCCTTGCGCAGTGGGAATCGAAAAAAGACGAGTCGGGTATGGGCAAAGCGATGTATCGTTATTGGAAGCGAGTAATCGAATCGCATAATAAACCGCCTATAAAATATTATCCGTTTGAGCAGACGATAATCGCGATAGGGCCGATAGCTATCGTGCCTTTGCCGGGTGAGCCATTTACAAGCATCAATTTGCGGATACGGAAATATAGTCCGTTTCAATATACTCTCGTATCTGGCGGAACTAACGGGATGTTTTGCTATCTGCCTGATCGTGAATCACGGCATCGTGGCGGATACGAGACGCAGGTCAGTAGGGGTATTTTGACGTATCTGTTAGCTGACAATATTGACGATATACTCGTCGAGCAAAATGTAAAATTGCTGGAAAAGCTTTACGAAGGAAAATAATCAATGGCAGAGAAAATTCCACTTATATGGACGAACGATGATGTGGGAATCGGAAACGCAGAGAGTTTGCTGGGTATGGTTGAGTTTCTAAAGCAGTTTCGGATACCCGGTTCGTTTGCAATTGTTCCGATTCGAATCAAAGATAAGCCTGAGTATATATATGAGGATACTGATCTGCGCAAAGCACTTGATAAAGCTTTGGAAGACGGACACGAATTGTTTCAGCACAGCGTAACGCATGCTTGCGTCGAAAACGGATTGGCTGATATTAGGATGTATGCGCCGCATTTGATGGGATATGAAGTGGCAAAGGAACATTCTCGCAAGAGAATGTATTATGAACGATATTGGCAGGAAGATGCTATTATCGACCAAATTCAATGGGGCAAAGAAGTTTGGGAAAAGACTTTTGGTGAGCCATCGATTGGTTATCGTCCCGGTTGCGGGAGTTTTTCCGTTGGGATGTTTCAAGCACTGGAAAAGCTCGGGTTTAAATGGACATCAGTAACAGATCTTGTTTCGTTTACCGGTTGGATGTGGATATCGGAGAATGGAAAAGACTATCCGTTCGAGATGACACCGCCTGTACGCGGATATAAAAAGTATAATAACATTATAGAGATACCCGGGCTTGATGATGTTTCTTTTCGGGTCGAAGCTGGCGATGAAAAAAGATTTATCGAACTTGGTTGGCGTCAGTGGCAGGAATGTGTCAAAAATAATTGGCCTTACGTTATGATTTCTCATTGGCACGGATTGGAACGTAACGGGGGAACGGGATATAAAATTCACCGTATTTTGCTTGATAGAATTTTGAATACAAATCAGGCTGAGCCTGTTACGCTGACGCAATATTACGAAGGGTTGATTGGGGGGAAATATCCGTTAGCAGAATCCGATGAAGTGGGCGAGGCAAGTGAAATTCCCTATTGGCACGTTTGGCGGTGGAGGAAGAAATAAACCATTAGAGGGTGTTGATATAAAAACGTAGTTGTGTGGGGTTAATTACCCAATGTTTTCATATGTTCGGATGTGAATGAGTTTTATTGCGATAATTCGTTTCTCAGCTTGATGATATCGTTTTTTGTGTTAATAGCTTGCGGGTTAGCGGGGTCAGCGTCTATCGCTTGCATTATCCAATAATGCGCCTCTTCGATGTCTTTGCGGGCAGCTATTCTATTGCCCTGCTGAATATCTTCTTTTGCAAAATGGAGATAACACTTAGCAAGGCCAATCATAGGAAGCGAATATTCCCTTGACGATTGCAGTGCAAGTTTGAACATGCCGACAGCTTCGACATAATCGCCGTTGTTATATGCCTGAGTACCACGATTATATACCTTAACGGGATTTTGCGTTTCGGAACAGCCCGCTAAAAGAACAACACCCATCATTATTGAAAGAGCAATTTTTCGCATTTCGATACCCTCGCTATGTATTTACCTATCATATCATCGAATTATCAGAAAATCAATTAACGTTCTTTTTTCTTCGCCAAGCAAGTTTTACCATAACAATAAGTCCCCATACCAAAAGCAATACCGTAAATCGCGACGCGAGTATTACCGGTTTGTCCGTATCGCTTATGCCTGTCATCTTTATCTTATCAATCCCGTCATGATAGAACCACCAGCTGAGTATGAAAATTAAAATTGCAGGGGTAATAAATTTGACGATGAATTTATATATGTTTGGTATTCGCATTTGTGCTCCGTGATGGACTTCTTCCCAAGCGCGATTGATACCAAGCACCCAGCCGAATAGTAATACTTCTATCAGTGCGAACGTAACAAGGCAGATATTAGCAGTGATAAAATCGAGGTCGTCGAGCACGCCATTCTTCAGGAAAAAAACTGGTAGTTGGGCGAGAATGAATGTGCCCGTAGCGAAAATACCGACAGATGTTTTTTTGTCAATATCGAGTTCATCTTCCAGAAAAGCAATAGCTGGCTGAGCTAACGAAATCGAGGATGTAATAC
>WFQY01000048.1 GCA_015486815.1 Phycisphaerae bacterium
ATATTATATCCTTACAAATGCCCGGGATGTGATACTTTATTGGATTTTCCGTCGGAGTGGTGTTCGGATTGCAGGATATCAATAGCGCATACGAGCTCTGCAAAATACTGCCAACGATGCGGAAGAACGCTTGGCCCGCACCAACAAATGCAAAAAGGAAGATGTCCATGGTGTCAGAACTATTCTTTTGCGTTAGATGCGGTATGCCGAATCGGAGTATATCAAGATGCATTAGCCAATGCGATTGTCAATTTGAAATATCATCACGATATGTTTGGCATAACGTCGCTGACAAAGCTGCTGGCGGGAGAACTTACGGATCAAGAATGGTTTGATGAAGCGGAAGCACTCTGCCCGATACCCGCACATTGGACACGACGGGTTAAGCGTGGCTTTAATCAGTCGGCAATTATCGCGAATCAGCTTGGCAAGCTAACGGGCAAACCCGTAATACCATTGATTAAACGCATCAAGCCAACATTGCCCCAACCGCGATTATCCGCTGCCAGCAGAGCTGCCAATGTCAAAGATGCTTTTGCTGTTAAAGGACGCTGGCATCTGGCATTATCGAATGTCTGTCTTGTCGATGATGTGATGACAACGGGGGCAACCTTAAACGAAGCTGCCCGAATATTAAAGCGTGCGGGTGCAAAAAATGTCTTCGCTGCTGTCTTTGCACGTGCGGAAAATATCGCTTTTAGCTAATAAAACGCTAAGTTTAAAACAAGCGATTTGAATAATCTGCATTATCCTGCTATAATCTTCAATAAAAATAGCCCGTCCGGCGGAGGCACTACCGGACGGACTAAGTGGGTATCGAAGTTGCCTTTCATTTAATTATAGGAACGGGTAAGAAATAAAGTCAACCGACAGAGGAAACGAGGTGTAACAATGTCAGCTGAGATTACCTTCGCATCTGCAAAGCCGAAAGAAATGCGGGCGAGTGCTACGTTGCCTGTGCTTTTGGAAAAGATGCTTAAACGATGGAATTTTAAGAAACGATTTAAAGACAAAACAGTAGCTATCAAGATGCACCTTGGCGGAGGAGTGGGATATTCGACAATTCATCCGCTGCTGGTGAGAAAAGTGGTTGACGCAGTCAAACAGGCAGGTGGCCTGCCATTTATCACTGACGGGACGGGGGCTGTCCTGAATTGCACCGTACGAGGATATACGGAAGAGGTGCTCGGTGCGAAAATTCTGCCCGTTGCAGGAATTGCTGACAAATATGTCTATCCGCGTAAGGTAAATTATCGCACGCTAAAGACAGTTAATCTCGCGGGAAATATAATCGACGCTGATGCGATGATAGTTTTATCTCACGGCAAAGGCCATGGCCAAAGTGCATTCGGCGGTGCGATAAAAAATATCGCTATGGGCTGTGTCGATGGTAAGACCCGCAGTAAAATTCACCGTCTGATGAGCGGCACTTTCGAATGGGACGAGACGAAATGTACAGGCTGTTTGCTTTGCAGAGATGGCTGTCCTAACGATGCTATTATATATAAAGACGGAAAAATTTCAATCAACGACCATGCCTGCAAATATTGTATGCACTGCGTAAATATCTGTCCTACCGAAGCGATAACTATCGACCAGCGGGGTTATCGATATTTTCAGCACGGAATGGCTCTTACTACGAGAGAGGTATTGAAGACATTCGAGCCAGCCAGCGTATTTTATATTACCGTGCTGCTGCAAGTAACTCCGTTCTGCGACTGCTGGGGAATGACGACACCCGCTATCGTGCCTGATATTGGCATAATTGCAGGCGATGATATCGTAGCGATAGAAACCGCTGCCCTCGAGATGATAAAGGCTGAAGATTTTATCGAAGGCTCACTTCCGTATCCGCTGACTAAGACCGGCACAGGCCACTTATTCAAACAAATACACGGAAAAGATCCATATATTCAGATCGAAGAATGTAAGAAAGTCGGCCTTGGCGACGGCAAATATAAATTGATAAAAATAAAATAACACATAGCAACGAGGTTTGGCGGATAAGTTAAGCTATTAAGAAAAGTCTTTAGCTATTAGTCTGTAGCTATTAGCTAAAATCCAAGCTGTTAGCTATTAGTCTGTAGCCATTAGCTAAAAGCCAAAAGCTAAGGACTAAAGGCTGTTATCTTATCCTTTGATGACAGCTAAGGGTTTAGTTTTTGCTACTTTTTTCGCTAATCCTGCGCCGACGACAACATCGACTACCTCAGAAACATCTTTATAAGCAGCGGGCTGCTCTTCCGCTAATCCCTTAGCGTCTCTCGATAATGCGATTATTCCGTCAGCTGCAAGCTGAGATTGTACCTGCCTGCCCGATGTCGATTTCGAGGCAGACTTGCGCGAAAGCAATCTGCCTGCTCCGTGGCAGACACTACCGAAAGTCTCCGCCATCGCTCTATCGGTGCCTGCGAGTATGAAACTCGCTCTGCCCATATCGCCCGGAATAATAACCGGCTGACCTGTCTGCTGATATCGGCTGGGCAGTTCGGGATGAGACGTTGGAAACGCACGCGTTGCACCTTTGCGATGTACGCATAACAATTTCCGCTGACCATCTACCTGATGATATTCGAGCTTAGCGATATTGTGAGCGACGTCATAAATCAGTTCGAGACCGATTTTTTGTATCGGCAGATTGAAAAATTCCGAGAAAACCTCGCGAACAAGATAAGTAATAAGCTGACGATTTGCCCATGCGAAATTAGCAGCACATCGCATAGCTTGGAGATATTTTTGTCCTTCTTTACTGTTTACCGGTGCGCAGACGAGCTGACGGTCGGGCAGGTCGATACCGAGCCGTTTCGGTACATCTCTAAGCATACGTATTGCATCATCGCATATCTGATAGCCTAACCCTCGCGAGCCCGAATGAATCATCACTACAATCTGATTTTTCGTCAGCCCGAAAGCATCAGCGAGTGCGGGTTCATATATTTCCGCTACCCGCTGAATTTCGAGGAAATGATTTCCGCTGCCAAGAGTTCCGCACTGGTCTTTTCCGCGCTGATATGCACGCTCGGAGACAGCATCGGGGTCAACATCTTCGAGCGCTCCGCCTGCTTCGCAGCATTCGATATCGCGATTGTCCGCCAATCCCTTTTGGTGCAGATATTTCACGCCGGCAGCAAGAATTTTGCGTAGCTCGGATTTATCATATTTCAGCTTGCCTCCCTTGCCAACGCCTGCGGGCACGCGAGCAAAAAGCAGATGGATAAGTCCGTCTATCTTATCGTGAATTTCATTTGCTGAAAAGTTCGTCCTGAGCAGTCTAACGCCACAGTTAATATCATATCCAACTCCGCCCGGACTTACTACTCCTTCGTTTTCGACATCAAAAGCTGCTACCCCGCCTATGCAAAAGCCATAACCCCAATGAATGTCGGGCATAGCAAGCGAATATTTGACAATACCGGGCAGCGTAGCGACATTGGCTACCTGTTCGGGGGCTTGGTCTGCCTTTATCTGCTCTATCATCTGCTCGGACGCATAAATCAAACCATCGACACGCATTCCGGGCTTATAGCTTTTCGGTATCCGATAGTGATAATCGTCAACTTTTTCGAGAGTTCCGTTCCACATATCCCGATTTCCTCCCGTTCAGATATCAAAAATGACGTTGGCTTCTATTTTATTATTTTTCTCTTCTATACGAAGATTGTGGTATGTAACAGCTTTTATTTCCGTGTGGATTTTTGAGCTATAAATATCGATTTTTCTGCACGATATTGATGCATCGAGGCGTTCGGGCTTCAATATTGAAAATTCACAGTTTTCGAAAATAATCTCTCTGACCTCGAACCAGTACAAAATTTCCGTAAGCCAATCGTGAAACAATTCCTCCCAGTCGGCAG
>WFQY01000049.1 GCA_015486815.1 Phycisphaerae bacterium
GTCAGATGTGTATAAGAGACAGGTCCCGCCCTGTCGGGACAGATGAGGGGAAACAGGAAATATATATCACCATGAAACACAATGAGTCAGGCATGGAGGTAAAAAATCCAAAAATTGGAGGCAAAAGTAGTTCTCTTATAAGAAGTTAGAACAAAGTGCAGGAAACATTTGTCTTAAAATGGAAGGAGGTGCTATGAAAAATGATTAAGTTGTAGATAATGTCCTGAGTTGGAAAACATTCAAAAGGAGGTGGGTTATGAAAAAGGGCATTCTTACATTTGTTCTTGTTGCGGTGCTTGCTCTTAGTTTTGTGCCGAGCTTCGCCGCAGGGCAAAAAAGTCCATGCCTTGCAGGAGGCTTATCGTGGTTAATACCTGGATTAGGGCAGGTATATAATGAGCAATATGGAAAAGGGGCAGTCTTTTTTGGAGCATCCGCAGTGGGTATTACTTTGGCAATTATAGGTGCTTCAGGAACAAAAACAGAAGATGTTCTTATTGGTTATAATTATGATGGTAGCCCCATTTATTCTCAGGAAGAGGTAAGTGACCCCAACGAACCGCTTATGTATGGCGGGATTGCCGTTGCTACGGTTGCAGATTGTAGATGCAATAGTAGTTGCTTCTAAAAGCGGTGCAGGCGGATATGGTTCTGTCAATCAGGGATTGCTAAATGTAGCAATTAAGTCAGCACCGGGCAGGAAAACCACTTTGGAACTTGACATGCCCAAAGTGGCGTATTATCCAAAGGATAATACATTGAAACTTACGCTTGTAGAAGCAAGATTTTAGTCGGGGAACAAGGGAGCCACATTCCAAATGTAGCTCCCATTATCCCAAAAGAAATTACAATAATGAAAAAGATACTATTAATTGCCATCTTCATTGTGTTGGCAACTACATTGTTCGCTTATAATGGAGGACAGAGAAGAAAACTGCTTGAATTGGGCGGTGGTCTATACGGAAGCGGAACATACTACCAGCCCGATGATGTAAATGAAATGATAAATGATATATGGGATGATTGGATGCTGAATTATGGATACGGAATTACAAACGATAAGGGACCTGATATTGCCTTTGGATTTTATGGTGGAATACAGGCGTATCTGCGGATTTTATTCTTCCAAGGAGAAATATGGGTGGAATTTTTTCAAGTGTGGGCAAAACTATCAAAGTCGATTATTTCTACTATGATTTCTCTGATACAAACTATGATTTCCATGAACAATATACCTTCATACCCGGCTATACAGCATACGGTGCAAATGTTGCTGTTACACCGCCACTTACAAGTGATAGTGACTTTAGATTAAAATTTGGGGTGGGTTTAGGAAATTACATGGGCAACTTGAATATCTCAACTTTGAATGAAGGCGAATCTTGTTATGAAGGTTCTAAATTGGGTTTTAACATATTTGGCGGCATAGTATTAGCATCGGGAGTTGTAATTGGAGAATTATTAGTAAATTATCGTTCTGTGGAAATTCCAGAATTAAGGGAGCAAGATACAAATGAAATTCTTCGCAATTTGTATCGAGGTAAGGATGTATCGCTGAATTTAACAGGATTCGACCTAAAAGGAAGCATCGGAATTCGATTTGGATTATAATCACTATTATGAACCCTGTAAAATAGGATAATTTTGTGTTTGATTTTGTTATTTGGTTGATGAGGGGACTTCGATACTGGTGTTTGTCCGGGTTTTGATATTTTGATATTGTTTTCGAGGCGTAGTTATTTGGTTCAGTGAAGTTATCGGTATTCGATGTTCGTTGAAAAGGATTTTGTTTGCTAATGGGCAAATGTTCTATATGAGCGGATTTTATGTGGTTTATCGAGCGCTATCGCAGTCAATGCGACGGCAGAAAGTGCCAGATGTGCTATTGTTGTGGTGTTTGCTATGCTTGTATGATTGAAAAATAGATGGATTTCGACTCTCAGTGCTTGAATTCTTGCGAAGTATTGTTCGATTGATTGTCTTTTGGCATAGATTTTCTGGAATGTTTCGGACTTGTGTTTTTTGATGTATAACAATAATAAACGAGTTGGAGGTAAAAAGCAAAAACTAAATTTATATAAAACATTGAATAATAATATCTTATAGATTAACGCAGAAAGTATATGAATAGTTATAAAAAGGAGGAATATATATGGGACTGTTTAAGGTGCTTGTAATTGGTCTTTTTCTGGTGGGTGCGGCGTTTTGCCAGACATCGACAGGAGTCGGCACAGAAAATTTCATCATTATCGTCGACACATTATCACTACTGCTGTTATTGATAACTACTTTTATTGCCTGGGAATTATACAAGATGATGCGCGGCGGGCAATTAGCAAAGTCGTGGGGATATATTACCGTTGGAATTCTCACATTTTCATTTGGGAAACTTGCCGAAGTCGGTGCGAACGCTCAATTATGGATAGTTCCAAACGGATTTTCCAATGTGATAACACTCGTCGTTGCGATTATGCTTATGCTCGGCGTTTTAAGTCAGAGGAAAATTTTATCCTGAAGTGGTGATAATCGATGACTCGCCAGCAATCTCTTGAAC
>WFQY01000050.1 GCA_015486815.1 Phycisphaerae bacterium
ATATTCCCCGATTTCAATGTCGAATGGAATCTGAAAACGGATTTCGATAAGCTCGATGTCGTTCGCAAAGATGGCACTGCAACCGATCTGCGAAATTTTTCTCTCGTGAGTATAGGAAAATATGATCCGCTTGCTGGCAATATCGATATGTCAAAGTTCAATATCACCAGTCCGTCAATGAAAGTTAATAGCAAGTTCAATCTTAAATTCGAGAATGCGATTTTAGCGGAAAGTAATCTGCAAATTTCGGGTAAGTTTGATACGAGACTCGCTAATCTTATTTTTCCCGATACGAACAATGCTACGAAATTCAGCGGCTATTGCGGATTTGATGTAAATTGCAAAATCAAAGGCCATGCATATAAACTGCAAGCATCGCTCAATGCTGACAATGCTGAATTTGTAAGAGCCGGAATTATTACGAAACGTCAAGGTCAACCCGCCAATATGATAATAGCAATACAGGCTGACACCTCGAATTGGCCTTGGATGGACGTAAACAAATTCAAGCTAAAATTCGGTGAGGTCACAGTCAACGGATTAGCCAGGCTGCCTCGAATATACACTGACGATGACTTTGATTCGTGGGCTGACAGAACGCGAAAATTGGGGCAGATAGAATTCGACATAAATAGCAAACACATAGGCAGGCTAACAAAACAAGTAACATCAGCCAAGAGGCTTTTCGATAAGCTTAATCTTTCCGGACCGGTGAAAATAAATGTGGGATACACCGGTCAGAATAATATAGCCAGCTGCGATCTCAAAATTGCCCTGCAAAAAACAAGTACGCTTAGAATAGAAAACTTTTATGTCAAACCGAAGCAGAATGATTTTGTGATGAGGGTAAAGACATATTGGCCTTGGAAAAGCGATTACGGAAAACTTACTTTCCTGTTAGATGCCGATTGCGGAAAATTAAATATCAATACATATAACCGACCTGCGCGATTGGTCTGGTCGGTCTGGCGGAAAGAAAAACTGCAATCGACCTTTATTGACACAATAAGCGATATATCTCTGCAAATAAACAACAGCGAAAATATTATAAAATGTTCACCGTGGCTCGAAGCAAAAGGCTTAGCTAATAAATTCGCAGGAACGATTGTACTCGACTTTGCCAACATATACCAATTCATCATCAATGAGCATAGATGGGATATTAACCGCGGCAGAACGTTTGCGAAAATCGATGCAAGCAATGCTGCGATTGCATTACCAAATCAATTTCGTAAGCAACCTCAACAGCCTTTACGAGTTACTCTCGATTATAAATATAATCGAATACACCATCGCCATAGGCTTGCGACTTTCATCGATAGCTCGGGTCTGAAAAGCAATATAGAAATAACCCGATGGCAGGACAAAGGAACACATTATAACGGAAAATTTGCCCTCGATGTTAGCGATATAGTCCGCGCTATCTCTCCGCTGACAATAGTAAAACGTTGGCTCGGTGATACGGTCAAGTTAGCTGGCGGATTCGCTTGTAATTTCAATTGGTCGAAGAGCCCCGAGCTATCCACACTACACTGGAATATAAATGCAAGCGGAACGAACATATCCGTCAACGACAAAATAATCAAAGCCAGCTCAATACCTGCAATCGTAAAGGGTGGTTTGAGCGTACAGTTAGACAAACGCAGCGATAAGCAGACCTATAAGTTTGCACCGATGGAAATACAATTAGCAGGCAACTCGATACACCTTATCCGAGGTAATCTCAGACTCAGCAATGTCTCCGAAGGGAAATGGCTAAAACTTGTAGGCGTAGAACCGTGGACAGCGTTTAGAAAAAGCCCTATAAAATTTTTCAATGCGGCTCTTACAGGTTCAATAGAAGCTAACGATCAGATAAGAATTATCGCACCTCAATTGGCTGACCTGTTTAAAAAATGCAATACCAGCGGTTTGTTCAATTTCGATCTTAACATTTCACTGGAGCACAATCTACTTCAAGCTCACATACGAAGCGACCTTAACAAATTGAGTATCGCTTACGGAAGTTATTTTGTCAAACCCATTGACACTCCGGGAAAATTGGACATTGATATTTCGCTTTGGCCTGACAGCGAAAGCTCTAAGCCGTGGTTCTGCACCATCGACAATATGAGCTGTACTATCAAACCGATAAAAATCAAAAGTACCGGATATTGCAAGATAGACTGGACATCGGATAACAGATTGACCCTTACCGAAGCGGATTTGCACTCGATGTTATCGCCTGTGAATTTAAAACAACTGCGAAAACTTTCTCCGCTACTTAAGCGATTATCGACTACAGGTAAGCTTTCTTCGATTATCCATCTGAAAAACAGAAATAGGCAAAATACATTTGGCCTGTCTTTGATTGACTTTGATAACATCACAGGCAAGACGGGCAATTATCCGTTTGCAATCGACGGAAGAATAGAATTTTCCGATAACTATCTGAGCTGTGATGAACTCGCACTATTGTTAGGAAATTCTTCGCTCAAAAGCTCGTGGCAAAGTTTTTCCAATGCCAAAGGTGGTATTACCGGATATGGTGATTTTGCAAGTCAGCATATCGACTTCGATGAAATTCGTAGAATAATAAAAGTATCCGCGAATATCCCGACAGAAACCGCTAAATCCGCTAACAAAGCTACCATAAAATCGCATACGCATAAGCCCAAAACCCAAGATCAGCTCATAGCAAAACTTCAGCCGATATTCGAATGGGCTAACAAATCGGATATTCTGTTAAACTTCGATTCGACAATATTCAGATATACCAACTATGCCCAGCACGTTACACACAAAATTAAGAATTTGCTTTGCAAAGCAAAGATTACCGATAATCATCATGCGAAAATAAATTTCTGGGGCAGATTGTCCGACGGAATGATAAAAGGAAACATATCAGCGGATCTTTCGGAGCGAAATCCGACGGTAATTCTTACAAGCCAGCTCTACAATCTTAAGATGAATCCGTCGCTTCAGCCGCTCGTTGAAAATTTCTTCCCCGGCTTGAAAGTAACCGGCCGAATATCGATAAAGGAACGTTATCATTTCAAAATGTTTACCACCGCTCGTAATGCACCTAACAATCCTGTTGGCAAAGGTGAGATGGTCTTTGTTGACGGATATATGCAGGGCAAAGCTGCCCCCGATTGGGTTACACGAATATTTCCCCAGCTGAATTTTGCAAAATACGAATTTTCACGAATGCATAACTGGTTTGTCAAGATGCCCGACGGTACGGTACACAATAATATGATATACCGAGGCAAGCCATGGAATATATATATCGAAGGCGATTCCTTTCCCGATGGCAGGATAAAATATGAGGTCGGCGTTGATCTGCTTGCTCGATTCGAGAGTAAATATTGGAGTTCGGTGGGTCAGGGACGTGTGCCTATATTTACTACCGAAGGAACAATTCGCGACGGAAAATTTGTCGGACAAAAAATACGATATGTCCCGCCATACAAAGTAGTATATCAGGTATTCATCAAAAATAATCTTTTGACAGCTGCTTACAGAATACTCAAACGCCAGATATCCAAATCAAAATAAGCATACATTTTTTTCTGACTATCAATGTATTAACGTTTAGATCGGATTGCTAAATCTTATTGCTATTGTAAAACTTCAACAATTTTAGTTTCAGCTATATCAGCCAATTGCTTTTTGATTTTATTTTGCCATTTTGTAGGCATAGCGAGAAATGCCTCTTTGATAGAAGGACTGGCCTGTTTTAATTAAGGCGTTTAATATCCTTATTGCAGATTGCTTATCTTTTTCTTGCTTTTCCGTCTGTTGCCTTCTGCCCATTATGAGCAATTTATGTAAGGCAAAACGTGCAGGATGAGGAAGCTTTACTTTCAATGAATCCAAGGTAATTATAATTGTATCAGAAGAAAGATAATCAAGAAATCGTAAC
>WFQY01000051.1 GCA_015486815.1 Phycisphaerae bacterium
CTGTATAGTATCACGATTGAATAGTTTTATTCGCTCAGAACCCCGCTTGAGATAAGTTACGCCGAACATCACATTTCTCGCAGTGCTACTATAATATATACCTACAAGTTTTCTACCGACAAGTTTGGTATCATTGAGATTTATTGCCAATTCATTTTTTCCTTTGCTAACCGAAAAATTCTTTTCCGCTGCAACTAACGGATGTACCCAATATCCACCTGAAAGACCATCTACGACAAATTTCATTTCGATGCTACTTCTGCTGCTTGAATAAACATTTAATATTACCTTATCATTGCTTGTTATTTCTGCTGGTTCTATCCAAACAATTCCGTGGAGAAATTTCGTCCTTTTCGGAAGGTCATTCTTACCAAAATATCTTGGCAACTTTTTAGGTTCATTCCACCTGCCAGTATGATACCACTCACCATCTATTTTCTTCCATTGCCACTTCCCCAGTACTGTCGGTTGATGGATATTGGCAGCGATGATTAACTTTTGATTTTCGTATGAAAACATTTTTGCCTGAATCAATCCTGGCGGATCGGTTTTAAGCACAGCTGCAGGCTTACTCGATGTGATAAACTTACTTATAGTCTTAATTTCGCGTGTCAAACCTCGCATATAAGACCATAATAGCGGACTATTAAGCGACAGTAAATTGACAGAATTCCACTTGAGCCGATCTGCTATTCTTATTTTTCGGGGATTAGCCTCGGTTTCATAGGCATACCATATTATCCCCTTTGCGCCTCCAAGCAGAGCAGAATATGCTTCCGCACGAACAAGCCCGGGCAACGGATGTCTCCATAGCCCCGGTACTGCCCATAAGCTAATATTATGTTTAATGCCATTTTTATTAGCTAACTTTATCGCCTTTTTCCCGCAAGAGAGGTAATATTGCACACCGTGAATTCCGACATCATAAGGCTCCGGTGCGAAAATATCACCTACCTGTGCAAAAGGCAGATAATGATTTACATTCGCAAGCCCGTTTATTAAAACAGGTTTAAAC
Source organism: Phycisphaerae bacterium (assembly GCA_015486815.1). Lineage (GTDB taxonomy): Bacteria > Planctomycetota > Phycisphaerae > JAAYCJ01 > JAAYCJ01 > S014-18. Next base: position 1,016 of record WFQY01000051.1, read on the forward strand.
GGATGAAATTGCCTGACAGTATCGTAAACCGTTAGTATCCAGTTGAATTGTTTTTTATGTTTATTACCAAGCATATAGAATGGCTCGTCCCACCAATGCCAACAGATAAAACTCGAAACATCCCGCCAATTCGCAGGCAATTCTATTCGGGAAATTTCATTATTTTTAATTATAACCTTTGGCCCCTGCATAAAATATAGATACCCAGAGAATTTATCAAATCTTCCCGGCCCCATATTAAAACCAGCGGATATCATATCTTCTATTCTATCCGAATTCCAGTGATGAATATTAGCATACGAATCCCAAATGCCGATAGGAAGAAATGGTTTACTATTTATCATAAATACACCATCCCTGCGTATGCGTATTTTTTTTGCCGCTTCGAGTGGAACAAATTCGGGATTGAGAATATCAAAATAAATTTCAGCTGGTATGGTTTTTCCTGCAAGTTCAATCAAAAGTTTATACCGTTTCAGGGGCACACTGTCAGCGGGCAATCCGATCAATGGAATAGCTACGGCATAAGGATTGGAATAAACGCTAAATTTTCCGATATGAATGCGATTATTCGATTTCAGATCATAAATTGTAAGTTCGATATATTTAGGCTTATAGCCCGAAGAGGAAAATAACGTAAGGTAACCAATAGATTCCCACGGATAGTAATATATTTGGTCAAGCACAGCTTCTGTCGGATATTTCTTTATCGCTGGTTCACCGGGATAGAATCTCGTACCACCGTAATCGATCTTCGGATCCCCTTTACACTTAAGCTCGGGATAATTATACGATACATAAGCAATTTCCCGCTTGAATTTCAGTCTGTCAACCAATACCGATCGCAAAGATAAAATGCGTTTACGAATCATCTCTTTCATCTTCGCAGACGATGCCTTTTCAAGATATTCGTAACATTTCAGTGCCCGGTAATCATCTCGCATTTGATACAATTTGTCTGCTAATCTTAAAAGCACATCTTGTGAAAACGAAAAGTTGTCCGTTCTTATCGCACCGTCGATTTGAGCTATTTTGTCTTCGATCTGCTTATATATCATCGATGAATATATATGGTCATAGTCTATATCAAGTCCAGCGAATGGTTCGAACTTGGGTTTATAATTATTAGCTTTGCTCGCTGGTATAACGATAAGGTCGTCAACAACTCCCGCATTCATACCGATGGAAATATTAACGCCAACCGTTCCGCTTTTGAGAGCAACGAATTCGCTTTTATACAGCTTCCAGTGCTGTTCCAAATCCCGCTCATACGCCCAATCAATAAAAGGCGACGTTACAGTGATACGCAATTTCGTTCGGGTTTTGACATTTCCTCGCCATATCTTTTTCGCCCATATCATAAGCACATATTTTTGCTTTGCTTGTATCTTGATTGGTTGAGATACTCCGCATCGCTCCAATATCAATGCCCGATTACCGCTATGAATGTACTTCGGATTAGTAGTAAGCTCAGACCAACCGCCAAATGACGGTGCGGAAAATCCCAACGGTATTGTATGATATAACGGATGAGACTGTTCAAACGAAGGATTGATAATCAAATTATCATCAGCAAACCCGACAGCTGAACAAACGACCAGAAAAGTAGCACAAAGCCGACCAATCATTTTCTTATTCCTCGATTGCGTAGGACGAGATTCTCTTATCGTATCGATATCGTTTGACAAAATCCCGAACTTCATATTTGCGATAGATTTCCTCACGATTACCCTGCAAGATAGTTTCTATCTGCTCGCTAAAAAGTCTTATACCCTCACGATTCAAATAAAGCCCCTCCGTTCGCATCGATGAGATAACCTCAAGATACTTATTTGCTATCTTCTTGAAACTCGCAAAATATTCTTCTGCCAGCATTTTATCCGTTTGAGTATTTGTGTTAAGCCATCGCTGAACTGCAAGAAATGTCCGATGATGATAAATATTTACCAATACAAATGCCTGCAATTTGATAATTGAATTATATAACGGTATGGAAAGCTCAATGGGCATTTTGTTGATTATCCCGAAGAGTTTATCGGAAATATTTTTCACATCGGATTCCGCTTGATTCAATCTTTCATATATAAACTTGTGCGTTTTTTCATCGCCAGCGAGAATTTTACTACCGATATTTTTTATCTGCGTGTCAGCTATCCATTCGTCCAATTGAGGCCAATTCGCCAACGAATCATATACATAAATATAATCAGCGACAGCTGTATGCATCAAAACTCCCCAAATCGCAGGATGCATATAAACAACAACATTTACAATATCGAATATCTTCAGTAGTGGTTCGACAAGTTCATCGGAATAGCCCGTAAAAATAATATCGAGTTCTTTCTTCACGCATTCACTTTCATTCGTATAAGGGTCAGCTAATATTGTGGAAAACAGCTTGAGATTAATCTCATTTAGGCTATTCAATGCATGGCCAGAATACCGCTCGATTCGTCCGACAGCTCCACAAATTCTCTCAGCAGCGAGCCTACTCTGCTGATTCAAAACATAGTTAAGCCGATACCGAAAATACGCAGGATAAATATAAGGCAATTTACACTGCCCGTGATATTCCTCACCAAGGTCAAATTCGACAATGAAATTCCTATCTCTATCCGCAAAATATTTTATAAGCGAATTGTGCGGATAGTACGGATTCCAGTCAGCTGGTTGAACTTTTACCATAAAGATAATATCATCCGCGGCATTCTCAAGCCCGTCCAGAATCCAAGACATTTCCTGACGATTATAACAAAACGTCCGCACGATAAGCTCTTTGCCGAACGCTCTGCATACATCATACATCACATCAATAAGTTTTTTGACACGTAATGAATGAGCATCATCGGAGATAACTTTATCATCATAATATACCGACCCCTCCGTCTCCTGAAATGTCAGTACCAGCCCGTCAACATCAACCATATCAAAGACATCGCAATAACGCTTTTCAATAAACGCCCAGATATCATCTTTTCGTATATCAATTCTTCCGTCTTCGGAGAAGAATTGTTTAGGTATTGCATCGAGTTCGTGTGTCCACAGAAATGTTTTTATGTTTTTCTTACGGGCTAACTTTGAGATGAAATTTACTCTTTCTATCCGCCAACGATCATAAAATAGTTGAGATGCGGAATGAACAATAGCGTGCGAGATTTGGATGTGATTTATCCTAAACTCATCGCATCTCGCGAAAACATATTTCAGATGATTTATATCCGGATCGAGCAATACCCAGCCGCGAATGTCAGGCAGCTTTACATTCTTCGTTAGCGGTTCGGTGATTTTCGCCAGATTATCGACACTTACATATTTATAATAATCGACATTATGCACTATCTACTCCCTTATATCTCAAAATAGACGCTCCTTCGAAAGGTAATCGTATCGGCAGTCCCGTATCGAGAGCTTTTGCACCTGTAAATGTAAAGATAGGCTGCTCGGTATATGGGTCGGTAAATTCATAATTTTTATCCCGCTCAAGCCATTTTAGTTTTGCATCTATTTGTTCGGTTTTACTCATATCCCTAAAGAAAAATACAACCCCTTCATCGGCCTGCGGATTATGAAACTGCCAACCTATCCATTCGTCTCTGCTTCGAGGTACTCCGAATATAGAACGATAATTCCGATTCAGAAGATGCCTGATTTTTTTATATACCGCAATATGTCTCTTTAATTCTTCGAGATCCGATTGTTTCCAATTTGCTGTCCGTTCGCCGACCGCAAATGTTCCGCCCATAATCGCAAAATAATACCATTCGGGATAAGGCTTACGCTCATCATCATAACGAATCATACGATTAAAGAACGAAGCTGGCAGGAAAAAATTACCACAGGTATTTTCGTAAAGCTGAAGCGCTGGCCTCGACGTCTCATCGTTCGACCAATAAGTGTGCGACCGTTTAAGAGACGCCAAATCCATCCGCCTACCACCGCCACAACAACCCTCAATTATCAGATGAGGATACTTCGCTAATATATAATTCCATAGCTCGAGAATTCCCTGAATATGCCGAATCTGACTTATCCCCCTTCTATTTGGCTTGTCCGTTTTCTTCCAAAACGGTTCGGGATAAATATTAAAATCCCACTTAAGCCAATCTATGTCAAACCGTTCGACAATTATATCTATCGTCTCTTTGAACCATTCGACGACCTGATGTTTTCCGAAATCGACCAAGCAATTATCGTGGCCTACCATTGAAGGCATACTGGGATCAGCTGGTATTACCCAATCGGGATGCTCTTTCGCTAATTGCGAATCCTTATGGCAGTTTTCCGGTGCAATCCATAATCCGAATTTCATACCTTTGTTATGAATATATTCCGCCAGTGCTTTCAATCCGTCGGGAAATTTCTTTTTGTTCTCCTCACGCCAATTTCCCGTCCCCACCATAAAATTATTACCCGTCATCTCACTACCCGCATACCAGCCAGCGTCGAAAACAAAATATTCTATCCCCAAATTCATAGCCGAGCATACATCAATCTGCTTGACGACTTCCGCATAATCCGTCGCAAGAAAATTTTTCATAAACCAGCAATTCAGGTTGACAGGATTATCGGGCTGAGCACCATTAACGGTTGGCCTCATTGAATAGATTAGATTTCTTAGTGCATTTGCACCCTCGATATAATCACCTTCATACAATCCTACAATAGCTGCCGGCAGTGGAATCGATTCGTTAGGCTCAAGCAGAATATCCCACTCATCCTGTTGAGCCCACGACAGATTGTCAGCTACCGGGCCTAACTCAATCCAGAGATTATCTTTTCCGCTATCGACCCATCTATTAACGCAACCCCACCACGCCCCAGGCCATTCCATAGCACAAAATATTCCACCTTCTTCACCTATCTGAACAAGGGCAAACGGCATCTCCTTATTACTGCTATATCCACTTCCCATCCCACTATCAAATTGAATCAGAGAACCACTACGAGCTGTCGCTATCAATTCCCTCTCAGCTATGCTGAACGAAGTCGGCGGAAATACCCAATCACCTATACCACCGGTCATCGTATATACCCATATCCGCGTTCCGCTGGCAAAGTTGCCTAATCGAAAAGCCAGCGAACGCACCTTATTAACCCGCTTAGGACTATTGGCTTTGTTAGTTATCACTCCCGATATGCGAATTGCATCGACGGATTTGATTTTTTCATATACCACATCGATATTCAGTCCTGCTGCTTGATAGCTGCTGACAATCTTATTCCCTTTTGCTTCGCTGACCAATTCGTCCGCTGAAAATCGTCCACTGCCAAACTTACCGTATTCACCAATCGACCAGCCCAGCGTATCGTCAATATATTTGACAAGAGAGCAACGCAATCCCTTCATCGCGGACTTCAAACTTACCATCCGTAAACCTCCGAGCATATAAGAAATCCAAAACACAAATCCCTTTGGTAAGCAACCTTATAGCTGCTTAGTCATTAGTCTGTAACTATTAGCTAAAAGCTAAGAGCTAAGGACTAAAGACTGTTAGCTTAAAATATAAAGCGGGATGGACACCACATCCACCCCGCCCCAATCGATTCAACGATTATCATTTACGTCTTCGCAGGAATGATACTACACCTAACAACAGGAACATCATAGTAGCAGGTTCCGGTACTGCTTCAAGCTTAAAGTTATCGATTGTTACATCACGATCGAGCAAGAGATAAAATCCGACAGCACTTCCATTTTCTGCAGACCAGCCGACCTGAGAACCATTTACCGTGCATTTCAACACGTCATCAAGGTATATCTTTAATTGGTCTGCATCAGAACCACTTGTGGTAATCCATTCGAGCTTTACCGTATGTCCGACGTGTGAAGTACCTGTGGACCAGCTCCCTATTTGTTCGTCGGCTCCTGCTTCACTATAATATCGACGAGTACCCGGAGGACCATACCAGATATAAATTCCACCGGAACCACCCGTTCCACCGATAGCATCGAGTAATTTTGTCCCTCCTGCACTTCCAGGATCTGTCCCATCACCAGCAATCCCTGCACCAAAGAGCAGACCACCGGAATATGGACTGTTAGCACTTATTACATCGTAAGTTACCCTCATAATGACATCGCCAGCTTGTGCGCCGCTCGCAAGAATAAGATCGTCATCACTCCCGCCCACTTGTGCATTTGTCATCAGAAAGCCACGAACATCGGAACCACTACCGGAATCTATCACCAGTTGTCCCGAACCATTGATTGAAACACTATTGACGCTCGAGCCCGGTGCATTGATATAATTCAGATTCCACCCGCTCAGATCTCCGCTAAAGTCATCGGAGAAGATTGTCTGCAGCTGAGCTGCACTAACTACTCCCGCCAGACCAACCACCA
>WFQY01000052.1 GCA_015486815.1 Phycisphaerae bacterium
AGCATGAATAGCACCGCCGGGAGCGGTTTTTCTTATCTCTGCGAATTTTTTAGCACCGAAAGCAGCGGGCTGAATAACCGCTATCCATACACCCGTACGGTCAGCTACATCTCGAACGAGTTGACGAATAATTCCGTCGTGGTGGCCATGATTGTTTGATACGACAATTCGGTAAAATCCCATCTCGGTAAGCGAAACGACAATATCGGTCAAAGCACCTAAAACTATTTCCGGTCTGACGGAAATCGTACCAGGCCAAGCTTTCATCAACGACATCGAGTATCCAGACCAAAATGTCGGCAGTACAAGCATAGGCGGATCACCAATCTGTTCATTCCACGCCTGCGCTATATCACGCGAAGTATCTTCAGCTATCATAGCATCGGCACCGGTTGCAAGATGCGGGCCATGCTCTTCGACAGTACCAAGCGGAAGCAAAACCACTCCGCCCTTTTCGATGTAAGATTTCAATTCCGTCCAATTTTTGTCCTGAAAATAGAAACTCATTTTTATCACTCCCAATTAAAAGTTAAACGTATGTTTCAGAAAGTTTATATCATCTGCTATTGTTTTTTTAGGCTCGCCCGGAGCGGGAAATTCAACAAATATAGGACAATGAATATTGTGCCGTTTTAATATAGCTGCTACCTTTTTATAATCGACATCGCCGTTAAACGTTTGTTTCCTTGTTTTGTAATCGCCACTATAGTTTTGAGCATGTATTCCGCCGAGTATTGGCAGGATATTCGTCAGCGCCTGATACCAATCTTCCCTGTCCTTTCGAAATGAAGGCTGCCAATAGGATTTAATGTTCGTCCGATGCGATGTTTCGATGAGCTTCAATATCATTTCGGAATTGTCAGCGAGCGAGTTGTCGTGATTCTCTATCACAATCGTAAGATTTTTATCCTGTACATAGTCTGCCAACTGTCTCAGTTGATTAGCTGCTTGTTCGATAATCTCATCGGTAGCCTGCACCGACGGAATGTACCCTGCCCATATTCTTACCATTCTTGCACCGAGTGTAAAGGCACAATCCACCACCGGACGATAACTTTGTTCAAACTCATCCGACAACAGTTTCAGATATGAGCCGTAGGTTATAATCTTCAGATTACGTTCAGCACATAAACTCTTTACCTGCTGAATTCGCTCAGCGGGAGCGCCAGGCGGCAAATGACCGTCTTTACCCCATATTTCCACACCATCACATTCACAAGCCTTTGCTATATCAAGTGCATCAACAATAGGCTGACCTGATAGTGCAATTGTGCATAGACCAAATTCCATCGCAGATTTCTCCTGTAAATCTAAAACATGCATTTTACCAATGATGACTCTGTTCTTCCAATAGATTTATCAAAGGTGAAGCGGTTGATATTCTCCATCGCCCCGATTTATCTTCAATCACAATAGTCCTTACGCTATGGCCTATATTGGGGTATGAATAAGTGTATTTATTTTTGTCAAACGATATCAACCAAACATCTTCGGGACGTTTGGCAATGTGAATCAATCGGCTAAAAAGCTTTTTGGTGTCAGGCCAGCTCAAATCTCTCTCGCACGATCGCTTTGACATAGCAATAATCAACGTATAAGGTCTGTGATAGCAATAAAGCTCACAGAAGAAAGGAATCGCTACCGGATAATTGATGTTGAGCATTTTCAGCTCGGTCTTTCGTAGGGCGGGGTCAATGTCAATCTGCTTTAAGTAGGCAATCGGCATAGTGTTCTTCATTTTGCGATCGATAAACGGCAGACCGACCAGCAAACACTCCAGCTGATTGTTGCTGTGCTTGGCATTTAGCTTAATAATGCGCTTGATTATCGACAGAGTTTTCGAGCGAACATCGCCAAGCGATCTTTCGTACATAATTTCATTCGCCCATAGCAGCTCCGAAGTATCATTATCATAAACTATACTCGCAGTGGCAGATGTCCCCTCGGCGATTTCAATTTGACGACCATTAATGCGTTTCTTCAGCCACGAGGATTTTATCGTAGGAATTGCTATCACCATAAGAATTATAATCACATATAAAGATGTAATCGCCAGGAAACGGATAATTCTGCTGACTTTCGTCCTTGTCTGAACGGTCTGGCCGTATATCGGTTCATCGTATATTATCGCAATACCACCGCAGACAATAGCTAACAATGCACCGGCAATTATTGCAGAAAGATTATTTCCTCGTAAATACCACCAAAGCAAATATCCGATAGCACAGAACATCATCCCCATAGTAAATCGACAGCCGATGGTAGTCCATAGTTCGAAGCGATTCGCTCTGCCTATTGCAATAGCGGGAATAGATGAAGCAAACGCAATTCCCCATACAAATGACATTATCGCAAAAGATAATAGCAACACTATTTCGGCATTCGAAACAAAATGAATACGACATTCCGAAATTCTACTCATAAGAAAAACGACTACCATAACAGCTATGCCAAACACAGTAGCTGATATGCCTTGTTTGTCTATGGTCGTCATATATCTATTTTTATCGTTAAACATCGATGAACCTATTTTTAACCCTATCCCAGCGAAAATCGAAATGAGAAATATCAGAACGACAGCCTGGCTTAGCAACGGCCTGAATATCCCCTGCCAATACAATAGGGAATATTTTATGTGTACAGTCAGCCAGATAACCAGACCGCTTAGAATGATAGCTACAAGAGATGCACAAGCAGAGGTTTTTGAAGCAAGCTCCGGCAAGCCTGTGGGCAATAATCGTGGTTTCGGTAAATATATATGATGAGAAGATTTTGACATCCGAAAACCCTCACCGAGAAGAAACAATATTACCAACAACGAACAGATTATCGGTATCGTCATCAATCCCTGCCAGCGAAGCGAACAAATATCTGCCAAATATACCCCCAGCGACCAGCCTATAACGGTAGCTAACAAAATCCAGTCGGTCAGAGAAGATATACATCGTTGGACGTTAGGCGACCCCGCTCTTATCTGGTCGGGACATTCGAAATGTATCAGAAAACTATATGCGAAATCACTGATTAATCCGAATATTATCCCTGTTGCCAGAACAGCTATCATTGGCACAATAAATGCAAATAATCGCCAAGAAGTTATATCAAACAAAAATCGAGCATAAACAAAGAGTAATTTTTCATCGACAAATTTCAGTACCAAAAACCCCCATAACATCAAAATCAATACAGCGAAAGCTAATACCATAAACGTATTGCACACAAGAATATTCAAATTATAATTAAGACCTGAACCGCTGAGCTGTTGATATACTTTTTCCGGGCGAAATATATCAGGGATTGCAAATCCTATGAATATTCCGAGACCGAAAAAAAACACTAACCCCGCGAATGATTCCACACCTGGCCAAAAGCTTTTGACAAGGATATATTGAGCGAGGCCACAATAAAAACCAATCGCAAAAATCAAGGTTGTCGATACTGCCTTGACTTTGAAAACAGACCAGATTTTGTGGACGGAAAATCTCATTATCAATTAGTCTCGTAATATTTACGCACTAATTGTAATCGGAAAATGCCTGCCTAACAAGACT
>WFQY01000053.1 GCA_015486815.1 Phycisphaerae bacterium
CAGGGGGAATATCTTTTATTCACCGATGCCGATTGCTTTTTCTATTGTCCGTCAGTGATACGAATAGCTGTTAGTTATACCATCGATAATAATTTGGATTTACTTTCAGTTCTTCCTGTTCTCGAGACGCATACAGTATGGGAAAAAATACTTCAGCCTGTTTGTAGCGCTGTTCTTATGATATGGTTCAGACCACATCGAGTAAATGATCCCGAAAGCAAAATCGCATACGCTAACGGCGCATTTATGTTATTTAAAAAAGAATGTTATATGTCTATTGACGGTCATCAAGCTGTCAAGGATAGCATAAGCGAAGATATGGATTTTGCTCGTATTATCAAACAACGAGGATTCAAATTATACGTAATTCAGAATCGCGACTTATATCGTACAAGAATGTATGAAGATTTTCGCTCGACATTTACAGGCTGGAGCAGAATATTCTTTGGCTGTTTTGCGAAACCGTTTAGGGTAATCTTGGCTATCTTGCTGCTTGTAATTATGAGCCTTCTACCGTATTTCATCTTGATAGGAACAATATTACTCGCTTGCCATCGAAATTGGTATCTACCTCATAATATATGGAATCTGGTGGTATGGTCGATTATTGCGGTCATAGCTCAAATGTCCGTTCTGCTGCGTTTTTATCCGCTTTCCGGTGCACGATGGTATCAGGCATTTTCCTATCCGATTGGTGCAAGCGTAACTCTTGTGATGCTAATTAATGCACTGCTGAAGTTCTTTACCGGTAAAATTAACTGGCGAGGCAGAAGCATCAATATTCGTGGATGAGTTTATAGGACATTCCTCACGTAGTTATCGGTCGTTATAATAGGGAAAGAAAATTTTTTTAAAATGGTCTGCGTCCGATAAGCACCTGTAGAAAAAAATTTTTATTTAGAATTCAAGTCTTTTATAGGGTTTTGACGAAAATATCCCTTGATGTTGTCAGAAACAATTAAAGGTCTTTGAAAATCAGAAAAAAATCACGCGTAAAAAATCAAGGACAAATAAAGTCCGGAAATATTCAGTCCGATAGTTACTTTTGCCAGGAAGGCAAAACCAACTCCGGCGGATTGGATGTGTTTGATTAACTATGGATGGTTAATCGACACGAAAAAATTGACAATTTTAAAGTCGTAATCAGAATTGGTAAATTGGGTATTGTGCGGCTAAGGACAGTCGCCTTTTTAAAGTCACGGAGGATTACAATGTCACGCATCAACCACAACATCAGTTCGTTACAGGCAATCCATCATTTAATTGCCAACCAGAATGACCTTTCTTTGAGGTTGGAACGGCTATCTTCTGGTCTGCGAATTAACCGCGGAAAAGATGATCCCGCAGGGTTAATTGCTTCGGAGAATCTACGCTCCGAAATTAGAGGAATCAATGGAGCGATAGAAAATTCCGAGCGAGCCAACAACGTTATATCAACTGCAGAAGGTGCATTGAACGAAGTCAGTGCATTGCTGCTTGAGATTCGCGGTTTGGTAACAACCTCTGCGAATACCGGAGCTCTTGCGGATGAAGAGCTTCAGGCAAATCAGCTTCAGGTTGATTCGATTCTGGAGAGTATCGACCGTATTTCTAACACGACACAGTTTAATGGCAAAAAACTTCTCGATGGTTCTCTGCAATATACTCTCTCCAGCGTTGACACCGGTGATTTGTCGGAAGTCAGACTCTATGGTGCGAAAGTGCCTGACGGTGGAACTCTTCCTGTTGTTGTAGAGGTAACCAACTCTGCGGAATTCGCACAAGTTAAATTTTCCGGTGCAGGTACGTCTGCTAACAACGTCGTTTCTATCAGGGTAGCTGGAAATACCGGTAGTGAAGTATTTAGCTTCGCTGCCAGTACCGCTGTTTCCGCAATGGCTGCTACTATCAATGGTTTTACCGATGTACTCGGTGTCTCCGCTACCGTGTCCGGTACAGGAGCTTTGTATTTCAATAGTACAACTTATGGCTCAGATTCTTTCGTTACCGTAACGAGCATCGGTACGGATGATTTCGACACTCATGCAGCTGGTGGCTCTAACAGTACCAGTACGACGGATTATGGTGTAGATGCTTCCGTTATGATTAACGGACAAGCAGCTACTGTGAGTGGTCTCGAAGCAACGCTCAGAAATAATTCTCTCGATGCCGAGCTTGTATTATCTCCTACTTTCGGAACTACCCTTGGAACTACTACCTTCGGTGTTACCGGCGGTGGTGCAACATTTCAGCTTGCCCCTTCGGTAACTACGCAAGGACAAGTTTCGCTCGGCATTAACAGTGTTTCCACCGGTACTCTCGGAAATAATGACGTAGGATATCTCAGTTCTCTTCGTACCGGCGGTTCAGATGCGCTCGTCGATGGCCAGGCTATTTCTGCGCAAAAAATTGTTGACCGCGCAATCAAGCAGGTAAGTGTAATGCGTGGAAGACTTGGTGCGTTCCAGAAGAATACCGTCGAGACGAACGTCAATTCGTTGCAAGTTGCTTTGGAGAACGTAACAGCCAGTGAATCAGCTATCAGAGATACCGACTTTGCGGAAGAAACAGCCAAGATGACCAGAGCGCAAATCCTTGTACAGGCAACAACTACGATTCTTCGAATGGCTAATACAACGCCTCAGAATGCGCTGGCCCTTTTGGGTGGGTAAACAAAGATCAGGCGAGCAAATAAACTATGAGTCTTTTTGAATCAAAATCCGTCCGTAGAGGCGTTTAAGAAATTCTCGATCCTCCGTGCTCGCCGATGATTTACCTCCGGCGAGGGGTCCTGTCAGAAAAAGACAGGACCCCATTTTTTATGATAATAAAAAATGACAGATGAAAAATGTTGAAAGTAGCCTTTTAAATTGTTCTTATGGCTTGGGGATTACCAGCATTAAGAAGACAAATCCCAAAAGGCCTACCGTCTCGACGATACCCATTGTGATAATCAGAAATGCAAATCCCTTTCCTTCACCTTCGGACATACATCTGATAGCGGACGCTCCTATCAGTCCTTGCATCCAAGCGCTGAACATTTCTGCCAGACCGCATGCTAACCCTATCATAAACAGCGTTCCTGCGTGTTGTGATGCGAATGCAAGATTTTTTGTTACTATCGGCGCCAGACCCGCAAGCATCAAAATAAACGCATAAATCGTCTGCGATAGTGGCATACCAGCGAGAATAATATAGGCGAAGCTTAGCGTTTTGCCTTCTTTCGCTTCTTTTGCCCACGCACCGGCAGCAGATCTGCCAGCTGCCCCTATTCCCAACGCACTGCCGACAGCTCCGAGACCCAACGCCAATGCCATTCCCATTTGACCGAAAAACAATGATGCACTCATTTGTTAGTTCTCCTCATATTCGATGTTAATCTACGAAACGCTTTAAACGGATAACCCGACCATTGTACACCAACGTTGTTGGAAAATTCCAGCATATTTAATCTTACACCGTGTGCAAAAATCGCTACCACCGTCAATCCCATATTCAATCCGTGTCCGAAAATTAGTATCGGAATCGCAAGAATCCACGTTGCCGAATGTGCAATTGTTACCCCTAATCCGTTAAACGCTGACGCTATATAATATGTTGCCAATCCGACCGCCATCAATCGGATATAGCTCATCGTATCCGAAAATGCGCCCAATGCTGGCAGCAGCGAAGATGCAATACCCATTGCTATCATCTTTACTGGATTTTTATTCGGAGCGGTGAACAGCACGATAAGAATTCCGCCAGCTATCAATCCGTTGATTATCGTTTTTGTACTTACCGGCATCGTTTCCGTTGAGCCGAAAAACAAAAGCCAGATTATTCCGAGCATTGCCCATAGAAACACCGCCCATCCTATTTCCGCGAGACTTCGGATATCGGGCATTATTGCGATAGCTTTGATAATTCGTGCCAGTGATAGATGAATGCACCCGACAAGTAGGCTGAGTTTGATTAGCAAAGTTCTTAGTTGTTCGTCATTAGCATTCCAAAGGGGCGCAGCTTTTATCATCGCTGTACCTATTTTCGCAATAGCGGCATTCCCCGCTTGCATCTGTTCGATCGTTTTGTATCCCCCTATGTTAGCGAGTGTAGCTGGCGTTATACCAAAGAAATTTGCTGACAAAATTCCCCATACGATTGTCGTTATTCCCACAATCAACAGTAGATGGGTCTTTTCTTTGCCAGCAGCAGCTACCAATTTGCGATAGAACATTAATGGAATAGCTGTGAATATCAATCCGTAACCCGCATCGCCAATAAGCATAGCTGCGAATAGCGGAATAGCTATCATAAAAAACGCTGACAAGTCGATTTCTCTGTATCCCGGCAGTGTTCCGAGTATCTCGAACAGTCCTGCGATAGGTTTTACCCATCGCGGATATTCGATAAGTGTAGGCGGATTGTCATCTTCCGTAAGCTCAGAAATAGTAACAGCTGCATCTATATTTGCCTCCGATAGATGTAGCTCGATTTGAGAAGATTGCTTAGCTGGCACCCAACCTTGGACAGCGAACAACTCGTCAGCCTCGTATCCGCTCTTTAGTGCCATCACATATTCGTTTTGCTCCTGAAGTTCCGCAAGCGTCTGTTCCAATTTTGGTTTCATATATGCAAGCTGAGAAAGCCTTTCCGCATCCTCTCTCAATTTGGCGTCTATTTCTTTCGCTTCTTTTCGTATCGATGGTGCATCTCGTTGAGGTAGCGGAATCTGTTTTGCTTCTTCAGGCAGCTTAAGCTGCGAATTCCTGCTTATGATAGCGACTATTTTTTGGCTTCTCGAAATTTCACCGACAACTTCTACACATTCCGCTTCAATTTTCGCAATTTTATCTTTCGATATTGAAAAAAACAGTATTTCTATGCCTGCTTCTTTTAATGCCTTGAATTGCTCGATGGTAACGTCGCCCCACATTTTGAGTTTATCCAATTGTCGATGTAAAATTCCCAGTCGATTTCTCAGTTCTGCGGATCGCCGCTGAATTTCGAGCACTTCCTTAGCAGCTTCTATCGGTTCTATATCGATTTTCTGACCGCCCGTAGGAATGATATTACTCAATATCTGAATCGCACGTGAAACCGCATTGATTTTTTCTGATAGTTCCGCATCGTGAATTACCGAATCCGGAGCAACTGGCGTGATATGTATCAAGCCAGCTTCGCGCAGAACGTCAAGCAGCTTTTCTCGCTCCGATTTTCGGGCAACGATATATGCTTTGTGCATCTTGACTATCATATTTAATTTAATCCTTCCGATTCGTTCGAAGCAGCTGCCAGCGTCGGTGGGACTTTCGAACCTGCTGACAATTTCGCCTTCGCTATTTTCGACCGCCCGACAGCTGCCGTCATCTCATCGCCCAGTTTGATTCGTATTATCCTGATAGCTTCCTGAGCTTCCGGTATCTTGATTTTCTCAAACAAGTTTACTCGCTGAATTATTCGTGTCAATTCTTTGCTCAGTAGGTCATATTCCTGTTGCATAATCTCAAATTGCATCTGATAGCGGTGTATTTCTCGCAGGTCTGCGATAGCGTGATCTACCCACGCAGGCGTGCTAAATAAGCTATAGTTAGGCTTGACGAACACAACGTCTTCGAATACAGGAATAGTTACACCTGCGATATTTTTGGTAGATGTTTTTATCTCTGCCGGTTTTGAGATTTCTTCGACATTTATGCCCGCTATATCTGCCAAAACAGCTTCATATTTCTGAAATTTTTTTCTTGCTTGCTCCGTTTGATGCTTAAGTTCTTGCATTTGTTTATTCACTTCGCGCAATTTAATCTGAAGCTGCTGCTGCTTGAGTTTAAGCATTGGCAGATAGCGTTGAAACCGTTCGAGTGCATCTCGATATCGTTTTAATTCGGGTCTTGTAAGTTTAATCTTCTTCGCCATAGTCCGTCATTCAACATTCGACATTTAACATTTATCATTCATCATTCGTCATTTATCATTCGTAATTTGTA
>WFQY01000054.1 GCA_015486815.1 Phycisphaerae bacterium
AAAAAAGATTAGCAAATGCTGAGCATTTCTTTTTAACATCGGCGTGTTAAAAAAATTGGAACAAATAATATATCAGGCCTGTCGTTATCATAAAATAGGGGATGGAATATTTGTGAAATGTCAGCCAGGCCTTTTTATCTTTGAGCATTCTCAATGCGATTATATTTGCCAACGATGCTATAACTATTCCATTGCCTCCGACATTTACGCCATAAGTGATAGCTAACCAATCATCAGTGAATTTCGAAATGAAGACCGAAGCGGGCACATTGCTGATAATCTGTGAAATACCAGCGGATAGTAAAAATATATTGTTGCGGAATTTTATGTCGATTTGTGAGATTGTCTGCTGAACAACTGACAACCTTGCAATAAGATGAAAATCGATAAATATAATAACGAACATCACCAATAGCAGCCAATCGACTTTTAATAAGACTCTACGATAGAAAATAGCATATATTATCAGGACAATCGGTAGTAGGAAATTTGCTAAGCCAAGCTCGAGAGCAGCAATGTAAACGAGCAAAGCTGTTAATGAAATATACAGCAGAGGTTTTCTCAATGTAATATTTTTGCTGGCATTGTCGAAATAATTAATTTCTTTGCGTGGAAATACGAACAGTGTAAATATAAACAAAATTATCATCAGAATAATTACAAGGGGTAAAACAAATCCGATAAACGAGAAGAATGATATCCGCCATTGATGCCAGAGATATAGATTTTGCGGATTGCCTATTGGCGTAAGTGCAGAGCCCGCATTGACAGCGATAGCTTCGAAGATTACAAGTTTGGAGATATCACCGCCAGTTAACGTTCGCAGGCTCAGCGTCAGTGGTACGACAATGAATAAAGCGATATCGTTTGTAACAAAACAGGATAAGCCAGCGGAAAGTAGTATCAAAAAGAACGCTATCGTACGTTCCGTTTTCATTTTCGCGAGTATCTGTTTGGCAAGTATGTCGAAATAGTTGCTTTCTTTCAGACCTGTTGTGATTACGAGTAAGCCCGTCAGAGCGAATATTGTTTTCCAATCGACGCGGAGATAATATTGTCCGATTTCTGTCGGCTTATAGCAGGATAATATAATCAATAAGACAAGGAATGCACAAAAAAAGAATTCTTCCGTAATGAAATTTATCAGTTTTTTCATTTTATTCCGCTGGCTCGATTTTCTCTCTGCCATTGAGATATTTTCGCAGGACATTCGGTATCGTAACCGACCCATCAGCGTTCTGATATAGCTCGAGTATCGGAATCAGAATCCGGGGCGATGCTATGAGAGTATTATTCAATGTATGACAGAATCGGATTTTACCCTTTTCATCGCGATATTTGAGATTCAGCCGTCGAGCTTGAAATTCATAAAATCGTGAAGCACTGTGAGTCTCGCCATAATTATCACGTGATGGCATCCACGTTTCGATGTCGAACTTTTGCACCTGCCCGATACCCAAATCGCCCGTACAGACATTGACGACGCGATATGGTAATTCGAGTGCTTGCAGAATAGATTCGGAATTAGCTAATATTTCCTCGTGCAGCTTGATGCTTTCCTGAATATCATTTTTGCAAATGATTACCTGTTCGACTTTATCAAACTGATGAATTCGGTATAAGCCAGCGGTATCTTTGCCATAGGTGCCAGCTTCGCGTCTGAAACAGGGAGAAAGAGCGACGAACTTTTTCGGCAAATCATCTTCTTTGAGAATTTCGTCCATATGATAGGCAGCGACAGGTACCTCGGAAGTCCCTGCGAGATATACATCATCGCGTTCGCATTTATATGCCTGTTCTTCACCGCCTGGCAGATAGCCCGTACCACGCATAGCAGCTTCTCGTACCAGTACCGGCGGATACATCGCAGTATAGCCTCGCTCAATTAGATAATCCATCGCAAATCTGAGAACCGCCCAGTGAAGCAGCGCACCGGTACCTCGCAGAAAGTAACTTCGCGTACCCGCTACCTTTACCCCTCTCGGAATATCAATCAAGCCAAGCCTTTTGCCAAGCTCGATATGGTCGAGCGGCTCGAAATCGAATTCGCGAATAGTTCCCCATTTTCGCAGTTCGGCGTTTTCCGTATCGTCTTTGCCTATCGGTACATTGTCATCGGGTATCTGCGGAACATGCAGCATAAGATTATTGAATTGTGGCTCGAGCTGTTCGCGTCGAGCGGTCAGTTCTTTTTCTTGTTTTTTCAATTCGCTCATTTGCGCGATAAGCTGCTGCTTTTCCTGCTGGTCAGCCTTTGGTATTTTCTTGCTGGCAGTATTTTTAGC
>WFQY01000055.1 GCA_015486815.1 Phycisphaerae bacterium
GCAGAAGGCAGCGTATTACGTTGCGTACCAGTGCTGCCGGAGCCCAAAATCGCAGCTGGAATATGCAGATTGCAGCATGAGACATCGCCGAGCAGCACCGTCACATACAACGAAGATATTAAAAGTGAGTTATTCAGCAAGTCCTATATTAGCCGAATTTAGCTGAAATTGAAGATTTATTGGGGTAAAGCCAATTCAACTCGCTCATACTCAATTTTTCCTTAATGACTTACAACATCGCAACCGCTTCGGAAATTATAATTAACTCTTGATTTATTTTTTTCCTGATAGATAATACGGCAAATTTTACTATTCAGGAGAAAAACAATGGCTGACTCGCATAACTGGCACGAAGATGTTTTCTTCGGTATTCATTATGACCTGCACGCAAATGCAAATGATACAATGCTCGGCCGAGACATCACATATGAGCATATCAAAGAACGTTTGCTGCGAGTCAAGCCCGACTGGATTCAATGGGACTGCAAAGGACACCCCGGCTATACTTCTTGGCCTACGCAGGTTGGTTCGACTTCACCGGGCGTTGTCAAAGACATGCTGCGTATCGTCCGCGACGTAACAAAAGAGCTCGGCATAAAACTCGGTATGCACTATTCCGGCGTATATGATACCCGTGCGATAGAGTTACACCCCGATTGGGCGAGAATAGACGAAAATGGCAAGCCCGACCCGCACTATACTTGCAGACTATCCGCTTATGTCGATGAGCTTATGATTCCGCAGATGATAGAAGTAATCGATAAATACGATATCGATGGCTTTTGGGTAGATGGCGAAAACTGGGCGTCGCTTC
Source organism: Phycisphaerae bacterium (assembly GCA_015486815.1). GTDB lineage: Bacteria > Planctomycetota > Phycisphaerae > JAAYCJ01 > JAAYCJ01 > S014-18. The sequence continues at coordinate 815 of WFQY01000055.1, forward strand.
CTTGTTGGTGCGACAGATGCCAAGAGGGGTTTACCCGTAGAACAGGCATAATAGCCATTCCACATAGCAAGGAAGACGCCCATTGGGACGATTGGCTTGCCTTTCAGCGACAGGTCTTTGTCGAATACGTAACGAAATATGCAAATGCGGTGCACAAACGCAAGTCCGACTGTCTCATCTGTAGCAATTGGATGTACACCATACGTCAGCCCGACCCCATCGAAGCGCCGATAGATTACATCAGCGGCGATTATAGCTGGATTTGGGGCGCCGACCGTGCTGCTATCGAGGCCAGATTTATCGACAGTAGAAATATCACGTGGGATTTGATGTGCTGGTCGTTTGGCAAGAGTGGCGATAAGATAGAAGACGAGCATTATCCGTGGACGATGAAGACCGCCATCCACCTCAAGCAGGAAGTTTCCGAAGTAATAGCCCTTGGCGGTGCTATTATGCTTTACAACGTCCCGCAACGGACAGGCTGGCTTACCGATTGGCATCAAGATTTACTCGGCGAAATCGCTGAATTTTCACGCCAGCGAAAGGAAGTTTGTTTCAAAACGACCTCCGCTTCACAGTCAGCTATCTTACACGTCAGCTCACATTATTATGCTAATAATGACCCGCTATTCAATCTCGGCAAATCCACCAACCCTGTCGAAGGAGCTCTGCATTGCCTCCTGCAAAATCACATATCCACCGATATTATCACCGACTCGGACAAATCAATAGCTGACAAGCTCGCCAAATATAAATTGCTGGTAATCCCCGAGCAAACCCGACTGTCAGCCAGCCTTATCACCACGCTGACAAAATTCGCTGAGCAAGGCGGACATATCTTGATAACCGGTGCGCACCTTGCAAAAGATTATCCTGAATTCATATCAGCTAAGCCAGGCGATAAAGCAAAACCTATCAAATCCGACCTCAACGGCATCTATCTGCCGATAGATGGAAAAGCCGCTGCCGTCGCCGGCGAATGGACAACTCTGCTGCCCGATGAAAACGCTGAAATTCTAACCTGTTATCTATCCGATCAGGAACAATCGCATAATGCTACGAATAATCCCGTCACAATAAGACGAAAAATCGGCAAAGGAACGATAACCGCTATCTCCGGACCTATCTTCGAAAGTTACTATCATGGCCACTATCCGCTCATCAGACAATACATCAAAAACATCATCGATTCGATGAATATCTCTTGGCAGGTTTCGCTCATAAATACTCCCTCTCAGCTCGAAGTTATCCTGCGGAAAAAAGACAATAAATTACTCATCAACCTGCTAAACCGCGGTGCCGGCATAATGACAAACGAACGTCAGCCGATAATCGAAGACCTTCCGCCTATAACAAACTTTCAGCTAAGAATAAATCTCGAGAATCCACCCGCATCGGTGAAATATTTACCCGAAAACATCATTCCCGATTACTCGTATGAAAATCGGACATTGACAATCAATATTCCCGAGCTTGCAATCCACAGCATAATCGAATTGGCGTAATACAAATTCAAATCGAATTATATGTACTCAGCGTCAAGCCCCAATATTTTTCTTTTGGCTGAGGCTTGCTAAACGCCAAACAAATCGCACCGCCTACAAGCGCAACTATTATCGTAGGCAGACCAACCCACTGAAAACTCAAAGCTAACGGCTTGGTCGTAGGCGTGGTATTACTATAATAATACCAAAGTCCCATCGCAATCGACCAGCCAAACGGAAACAGCGATATACCCAAAAGTTCATTACGCGCTTTTTTCGTTTTGAGCCTGACAACAAGCCAAACGACAAACAACGCCGTAAAAATCGCAAGTGGAATTAACACCCACTCAATCGATATAGGCCCTGCCCGATATTTCGATAATATCGCGTAAAGATTTTGATTTCCGTATGCTTAACGATTGGCATTTTCTGCCTGTATATAGCTATGGATACGGATACAGAGATGTGTATTCGATAATGCCTGTGGATCCGGGGATAGTTCCGCCAAGGGTAGGGGGGCTTAATCGGCAGGAAAATCCGTTGCTGCTTAGCAATAATAGCATAGGTTTTATTACGTGTTCGGATGATTGGTTTGATGATAATGACGTTAAGCTTAAACTTATTCCGCTTGACGATCCGTCGAATCTTCAGATATCCAAGAGTATCAATCTGTATTCACAGGACTTTAATCATATAGTCAAAGTAGGCGTTTCGGGTGATAAAGTATTTTGCACGCTTGGTCGGCCTATAGCAGAAAATATTATCGCAAATCTTTTAGGTATGGGCGGAATTAGCGATAGGCCTATGGTGAGTTATTACATAAAAATTATCGATTGCAGCGATTCTGCTAATCCGATAGTTGGTGAGCCTATCAATATTCCCGGATTAGCGGTGGGTATAACCGGCGATACGATCTTTACCATAGATCCGAAATGGGAAAACGATAATATCAATTGGCGGTTCTGCTCGGTCGGATTGTCCGACAATGAAGCTGAATTGTTGGATGAAGTCAGTCTCGGGGAAAATTATCCGGACTCGATAAAGATAACCTGTCAATTGGCGGTAATAGTTTCGTCTGTCGGTTTCGATTGGTTTGATGAGCCGATGGATCAAAGCATTCAAGGTAGCAAACCAACATTTGCCAAAAAAGACGAAACTCGCTGTCGATTGGGTAGCTTTAAACTTATAACTATCGATTTGAGAAATTTGCAAGCACTGACAATCGCATCAAATCAGGAATACGCGGGTCGATGTGAGTTTAAAATGATAACGGACAATTATCTGCTCGCTCAGAATTGTTCGACTACTCAAGCGATGCTATGGAAGATAAACGATAACAAGGAGATTAACCTGCGTAGTATAACGGATATTCCTTCCTATATAAACGATGTTACATTCGATGCGCAAAGAATAGATTTATCCTGTGGTCGATCGGGAATAATTACAATACCGAAATAAGATTGATTTACTTTTCGGAAGATTCGTTATCGGTTTGCTCTTTGGATTGATCTTTGGTTTGTTCTTGTTCCTGCTGGTCGTATCCCGGTTGAGTGATTTTAGGTTTTTGCGGAACTTCGATCTGTGAAGGGTCGAGCTTGCGTGAAGTAAGAGTGTACATCGAGCCTGAAAGCTGATTTATCTGCACCATCTCGGTTACATTCTGGACTTTCTTTAGCCTAATTTTTACCGGTCCTAATATTTCCTGCTTGATAACAACAAATCTGTTTTCTATCCTTATTTCGGTGTTGGGTAAAATTTTTGACGAGACGTATATATATACGTCATCGATGGATGGCATTTCAGTAAGGAGTTTTTGCTTTTCCTCTTCGCGTTTTGCATTTTCACTTTCGAGTGCGTCCGCACGATACATCAATTCGGTAGCTTTTTCTCTTTGCTCGGGCGTGAGCCTTTTCATCTGTTTCAACAGAGGCTCGACTGTCTGTCTAATCTTTGCGATTTTCTTTTGCGTTTCCTCCGCCATATGTTCAATCTGATACATTCGTTGAAAAACCATAGGATTAGAAGCAACCCCGACGAGGGTTTTAACTCCCGCTGGTGAGCCAATAACCTTGGCACGGATACATTTGCAGGCAAAGGATTGACCGCCTATCAGTGCACCGTTTCTGACATCGAGAATGTCTTTGCATATAATGATACTGTCTATGGTTTCCTTGGCTATCTCCGCGCTGCCGCCAGCTTCGATATAGGTGTATTCTACGAACTTTACACTTATATCTCCTCCCGCCTGCAATATTGCTTTGCCCCTTCCCTTTACACCTCCGATTATTCGTATATTGCCGTCGGCAAACAGATACGCTGACTCGACAAGTTTGCCAACGGAAATGTCCTGTTTGCTGCGGACAATGAATAGGTCTTTGACGGCGCCTCGAATCAGAACATTGCTTGCGGATTCTATATTGCCTGTTTTGAAATCGACATCTCCTTTGATTTCGAGTACGTCTTTGACGGAAATTTTATTCTGATGGAAAATAGCTTGTCCTGCGGTCTCTGCAATTACCGTTTGATTATCATCGTCTAATTTTACATTTTTTCCTATGCTAATATTTGTAGGTTTTGTCCTAATTACGATTTCGTTTCCGAAAACATCGATGCCGTTTTTACCTTCTTTACCATTGATTATTTTTCCGATTTTCTGTCCGGCATCGAC
>WFQY01000056.1 GCA_015486815.1 Phycisphaerae bacterium
ACCCGATACAGCTCTACCGATAGTTGCGATTGCAACCACATCGGGAACAGGCTCGGAAGCTACTGTCGCAGCAGTATTTACGGATACGGAAAAGAACATCAAACAATCAATCAAAAGCCCCGCGATGATGCCAACGGTAGCACTCGTCGATCCGGAACTGACCGTCTCGTGTCCGCCAGCACAGACAACTTATGCGGGAATGGACGCTTTGACACAAGCGATAGAGTCTTTTTGCTCGATATATGCCACCAATCTGACAGAAGCGCTTTCGGAAAAGGCGATGGCGTTGATCGGCAAAAATATCATAACTGCTTATCGCGAAGGGACTAATATCGAGGCGCGCGAAGCGATGGCGGATGGTAGTTTACTTGCAGGACTTGCCCTTGCCAATGCAAAGCTCGGACTGGTGCACGGCATAGCACATCCGATAGGTGCATTAACCCATAAGCCACACGGACTTATATGTGCCATCGCTCTGCCAGCTGTGCTTGAATATAATCGCGAGACATTATCCGCTGGCAGAAATAAATATGGTGAAATGGCGAAAATCTTTGGTAAAGATCCGATACAATTCGTCCGAAAACTTCAAAAGGCACTGGAAATACCCGCTGATTTCCGCAGTTTTAGTATTGATAAGGAGCAACTGCCAACAATAGCGGAAAATTCGATGGGTTCGGGTTCAACCGGCGCCAATCCGCGAAAAACCACTCCCAATGACGTCATCGCCCTGCTCGAAAATCTTATATAAATAACGCCTCTAAACTCTAAATAAAGCCCTATCTGTTTTAAGTCGATAAATACCGTATCAATACGGATGCATAAGGTATAGGTCCAGCTACGAGTTATAAATAACAGATGGAATAAAGTTGACCCAAGAAAAGCAGACAACCATTTTACTCGTTGACCCGGAGCAAGAAACTCGCTTGGCGGTTAGCGAACGTCTCGAAGCAGAAGGGTATAAATGTCTGCATGCGCAAACACTATCGGAGGCTCAAGAGATTCTCTCTAAAAATCCGATTAGCTTGATAATCTCCGAAGTAGATATACCCGATGGTTCGGGATTTGAATTTCTCGCTATCGAAGCTACCAATGAACATTCTCTTCAACCTGTAATCTACCTTACAAACTACGGTGGGCTCGAGCAGATAAAAGATGCAATCAGGGCGGGTGCATTTGACTATCTGGAAAAACCTGCTGATTTGGATCACCTGAATGATATTGTAAAACGTGCACTTAGTATGAAGAATAAATATACCGGTCCTGAACGCAGAGCGTTCGATGCACTCAAGCCTGTTCAGCCACGGTGGAATGTGGTAGATAAGCTTACTAATCTTGTTTCTCATCGTTTCGTCGTCGAAAAGCTGCCTGAGATATATACCCGGTGCAGAAAGAAAGCAATTCCGTTAAGTCTCTGCTTGATAGATGTGGATAGCTTCAGACAATTCAATGATAGAAACGGCTTGGATTTGGGTGACCTTGCATTAATAGAGGTAGGAAAAAGACTTCGTCAGCTTACACGACGCGAAGACATAATAGCCAGATACGGTGGAGATGAGTTTTTACTTGTCCTTCCCGGTGCGAATGAACAGGCATCACGGAAATTAGCTAACAGGATAATAGAAGATTTTCGTAAAAGGCCTTGGAAGATCGCGGGGCAAAGTATATCCATTGAGTTATGTATTGGCGTGGTCGAGATAGACATCGACGAATATGGTAATGAGATGGAATTTCTCGATCGTGTAATAGAAGCTGCTTATCATGCAAAATTTCAAGGATCAGGTTCGGTAGTCGTATGGAAGCCCGTATTAAGCAGGGAAATATCTCTTACTGATGACTTTGCCGATCAAGAGCCACTTATGCCCGACTATGAAGCTACAAATATAATGATGTGGCGATTCAGAGAACTTAGCAGACGGTTATCGAATATATCGATGGAGACATTGCGAATTTTAGTAGCAGCTGTCGAGGCAAGAGACCCTTACACCAAAGATCATTCGGTACGAGTTGCGAGTTTTTCACGATATATAGCAGAAGAACTTGGTCTTTCGCAACACCAAATAGCAACGATATATTCAGCTGCTATGCTTCACGATATAGGTAAAATCGGGATAAGCGATAACATTCTGACCAAGCCTGGTACACTTACCGACGAAGAATATGAGCTTATCAAACAGCATCCGACCATAGGCGTAACTATTTTGGAGCAGACACAATTTTTCGTTTCGGAAATTTCTCTGGTCAAGCATCATCACGAAAGATTCGACGGACAGGGATATCCCGATGGTCTGGTTGGCGAGGATATTCCTCTGGGAAGTAGAATCATCAGCGTCGCTGACGCAGTCGAAGCGATGCTGGCGAGGAGAAGCTATAAAAATAATTACGATATCGAGTTTACTATCCGCCAACTTGAAGAAGGTGCGGGCACGCAATTCGACCCTAACATAGTTGAAGTCGCCCTAAATGTAATAAAGCAAGGTGTGTTGGAAAGACTTTGGCAGTCGCTTAAAGTCAACGATAATGCCGTTTTTATTGCATAAATTACGAATAAAACCGTTTACTCTTGCACACTAATATTAATCGAGAGTTTTATGCAGCATATCCGCTTCTTCTCTGCCAACAGCTTTGAATATTCGCTTTTCTATCCCACCAAACACTAGCGCCATAACAGGTATATTCATCGTACCTATGTATGTTTTACCGTTACGCTCATAGACCGCTAATCCGCAAGGCATAATAGACGCCATTTGTGGCCTATTATCGACCATCACTTTTGCATAATCAGCTTTGCACGTAAAAAACACCTGCAACTTATCAACACTACTGAAAGGTTTATTATGTTTAATCATCGCATCGGAAAAGTACCACTCGGGAATGGGAAAAACCCATCCTTGAGCTTGCTCAACAGCTTGCTTTAACCGCTCGATGGTAGTATCGAAATCGTAATTGCTGGGATGCTCAACGACCATATAGTTACGAGCACCCCACATAACAAAACCAGCCATAATTACCAAACCTATCACAAATGCCAAAATAACCGCGACTACTACCATTATACCCATCCTCTCATAAAAAGACCAAAATTAGCTGTTAGCGGTAACTTTTTTAGGTTTCATCTGCGAAATATCGTCGGGAATTTTCGTAGGATATTTTCCCGACAGAAATTCCATCAATGCATCTACCATTGTAGGCTTACAGACATAGTAGCATCTGAATTGGCCTTTTCTGCAGCAATCTATTATTCCCGCTTGTTTCAGCAACAATAGATGCTGCGACAGATTAGGCTGATGGATATCAAGCAGTTCCTGAATATCGCTAACACATCTTGTGCTGTTCTTAAGCGTCTGCAAAATAGCAAGCCTTGTCGGATGTGCTAACACTGCAAGTAACTCAGCCTTTTTCTCCAATACTCTGAAATTCATTTAACTGTATTCCAGGCAAATACCCATATAATAATGTTCGCTAACCATATAATAATATTCTAATATGCGAATGTTATTATATGTACTTTGCCGAACTTGTCAAGGGTAATTGCAAAAATATTTTCGGGGGAGGAGAATTTGCAGATAAATGGTAGTTTATTGTTTAGTCAGGACATTCTAACATTTACCGACGGCATGGTTCGCACTTAAGAATGTTAGAACGAGAATTGTGGAATATGAACGAAAAACGTAATATTCGGGCGTTTTGAGAATTCGGGCGATTGGAAATTATGAAATATTATTCCTTAATCTCGCAGATTTTATTTACTTTGGATAGCTTGAAATTTTTCAATATCCAATCGGGGCAGTAGTGTGGGTACGGACGAATGACGAAAACGGCTCTGCTTTTGAGCAATCTTTTCAATTTTCGGATTTTCACACCGTCAGGCTCATTTGCAAACAACGAATTTGTGATTGTCAAATCATTTCGTTTGTTATATGCAAGCTGATAATAGATAAGCGGACGAGAAGAGGTACCATCAGCGATTATAATGGAATTTTTGGGAGCGATTTTGAAGACTTCTTCCGCAAGTTTTTGTGGGCCTACATATCGGGTTTTCCACGGCTGAAAGAAATATTTCGCTTCGTTACGGTACGGAATCGGAGCGGTACCGATTGACGGTTTATAACGTTCTATCACGTCGGGCAGAATTGCATAAAACAACGGTGGAATCAAAGCAAAAGCTATCAGGACAAATTTCATCTTCGGTTTTCGGGAAATCAACCAAGCTGAGCCTAATCCTATCCATAGGCTTAAAAATAAAACCGGTAAAATGAAAAACGTATATTGATCGCGTACACTATAACGAACAGCGAAAAGCAGATGGAAAATCGTTGCAATTATCAGTAAATTAAACATCGTCGGTTTGATTATTCTCCGAGCTTTTATCATACCAGCTGGTATAAGCAAAATGTTAGGTGTGGGGAAATTCAGGCATATCACAGCGAACGATGCGATTAACATCTTTAAGCTGACGGTGGTATTCAATACCTGTTTTTGATAACGCCCAAATAGCATCGAATGAATCACATCGCTGATAGGTTGGCCAGCCAGCCAAGCCTGCAGGCCTAAGTACTCATAAGGAATCGCACCGATTATCCATAGCGCAGCAGCGGGAAAAAGCCAACGAAGCTTAAACCCCTCGGTTCGTGTCAGCGAAATTGTCCATACGATAATCGCTGCCAACGTAATCGTTGCGAGCATATGGTTTGAACATTCCAAACCGTTGAGAAACCACGCTAACAAATACCATTTGATATTTTTTGTCAGAACGAATTTTGCAATCACAATAAGTTCACAGGTAACAAAAAAAGTACTTACGCTATATACTTCCGCTAATGCGCAATGCTGCCAAAACGTATGTGCTAAGCCAAGCGAAACCGCCCCCAAACCAGCAGCGAATCTGCGATAAGAAACATTCGTCAATAGCAACGACAGTAGTAAATATACATTCGCAACGGTAAATGTGCCGAAGGTTACTGATACGAGATTTGTCTTGAATGCGCTATCTTTGAAAGGCAGAAATTGAAACAGCTGAGCAATCAAATAATACAACGGATGAGCAAGGGCGAGTCCGAGCTTGCCGGTAAAGTCATACGTAATTACTCTTATCTGAGCCAAGCCACTGTCCTGCCAGAGGACTCCCGGGGCAACAGAAATGTAATAGACAATTCCCGCCAGCAGGACGGCGATAATATATTCCGTAAAAAGTCGGCTGCGATGATTAGATACATTTTCCATTTATATTTTCCGAGTTTTGCCTTGTTCTATCGTTTGTACTACGTAAGAATATAATATCAGTTTAAGGTCTATTGGCAATAGTGAAAATTTAGGAATATGAGCGAGCAGACAACCGAATCAAAAGTGGAATTTTCCGACGCTTCGAATTGGCTTGCCAATCTCCGAGCGTTGTATAGCGTGGATATGCAGCTGGCACAGAGCATTGATGATCTGCCCGAATCGGATTATTTCGAATTGGCAGCTGCACGTAACGAGAGTATGACCGCTAAAGTCAGATTAAATGACGGACGCGAGATTTTCCTTCACAGCAGATATGATCCGCAAACGGAAGCTAAGCGTTTTGTCGATAGCCTCGACTTCGACAATAATTTCGTATTCGTCGTATCGGGATTCGGGTTGGGCTATCACATTCGCGAATTGTTCGATCGGGCAACAAGCGAGACGATAGTTGTTGTGCTCGAGCCTGAGCTATATGTTATTCGTACCGGCTTGTGGAATATCGATTTTCCCACAGAGATTAAAGACAACAGATTGATTTTTCTCAATACAGCTGACCAAGGGCTTTTGCATAAAAAGCTTACCCCCCTATCGACGACTCTGACGATGGGTACCGCACTTGTTGCTCATCCGTATAGCAAGCAGTGGCACGATAAATTTCATAGCGAAATGAGAGAACACATATCAAACTATATGGCGTATTGCAGAATGTCGTTTGTAACGCTAATCGGCAATAGTAAAATCACCCAGCAGAATGTTGTGGATAATCTCGCATATTATGTATGCTGTCCGCCTATCGATATACTACGCAGAAGATTTGCTGGCTATCCCGCGATAGTCGTCTCAGCTGGACCGTCATTAGCGAAGAACATCGATCTGTTAAAGCAGGCACAAGGCAAAGCGATAATAATAGCTGTCCAGACAACGTTAAAGACGCTCCTTAAAAAAGGAATAAAACCCGATTTCGTTACAAGTCTCGACTGGAGCCCGATATCGAGGAGATTCTTTCAGGATATAGATGACTTTGGCGATATACATCTGATCGCAGAGCCTAAAGTTTCTTGCGTAGTGCCTGATACTTTCACCGGTAGGAAGAGCCTGCTACGCAATGAATTTGCTGATATGTGCATAGGTTCGTTAGCGAAACAAAGAGACTCTCTGCGAGCGGGCAGTACGGTGGCACATCTCGCATTTTATTTAGCGGAATTTATCGGTGCCGATCCGATCGTGCTTGTGGGACAGGATTTGGCATTTAGCGATAATCTCTATTACGCCCCCGGCGGAGCTGTCCACGAGATGTGGTCGGTCGAGCTTAACAGATTTTATACGCTTGAGATGAAAGAATGGGAGCGCATCGTACGGAACAGAAATATTTTGCGCAAAGTGAAAGATATTAACGACAAGACGATCTATACCGACGAGCAGATGTTTTCATATCTTCAGCAGTTTGAAAGAGACTTCGCACAAACGTCCGCAACGGTTATTGATGCGACCGAAGGCGGTGCGAAAAAACGCGGAACGACGATAATGACTCTTAAAGATACGCTTGATAAATATGCACAACGAGATATTCCGCGAGAAAAGTTTAGCTATCTGAAAGAGCTTAACTGGTTCGACCCTTCACCTCTGCCCGAGCTTAAAGACGAGCTTGAACAGCGCAAGGAACAAATCAATCGATTCAAAGAGCTTTGCGAAAAGACGGTCGATTTACTCAATCAGCTGCAAAATCTTTTGGACGATCCGGTGAGATTCAATCGTCTGATCGTCAAGGTCGATGAAATTCGCTCGCTTGTAAATGCGCATCAGTCAGCGATGCAAATGGTATGTATGGTGTCAGCGTTGGCGGATTTGCGTAGGATTCAGCACGATCGACGAATATCAGCTGCCAATATGAAAGATGATAAGGAACGTGCAAGACGTCAGCTACTCAGAGATATCGAATATGTGCAATCATTAGCAGATGGCTGCGATATGGTAATCGATATTCTGGATTCGGGTCTGAAACGGATAGACGAAAAAATGGAATGCAACGATGACGGAAAATAAAGCTAACATACCGATTGTCATCTGGGCGGATATTGTTAATGCCCCGCTTGGTCAAAAGAGTAAATTGTTGTGTGAGCTTGCGGGCAAAACGGTATTGAGAAGAACGCTTGAGCGGGTAAGTCAATCCAAACGCGCATCTTCAACAATCGTTTATTGTCAGCCCGAACAGATAGAGCAGATCAAGCCGCTGATAAATGACTTGAATGTCGATTTGAAAGCTATTGATTTTAATATGCCGGGCTGGTGGCGTGGATTGCAGTCTGCGAGAAAATGGGCGATGAGCTGCTGGCGTGGCGGACTATTAGGGGCATGTGCATTCGACGAAGATATTCTTTCGCACGTTTTATATGAGATTGCCAAAGCGATGAAAGTCGAAGCGGTAATGGTGGTTCCCGCACACGCATGTTTGATCGATCCGGAAATCATCGACAGACAGATCGAACAATATATCGAGCATAAAGACGAATGGAAATTTAACTTTACTCAGGCACCACCCGGATTGTCGGGGGTGATTTTGCACATCGATGTGCTGGATCAGCTACGTAAGGCTTCAAAATTGGCGGGACAGGTAGTAAGCTATCATCCTTCATCCGCTCGACCCGACATTATAGGCAAGCCTTGCAACACGCCTATAGACGCTGCCATTATCAAAACGCCCGTCCGATTTTTATGCGATACATATCGCTCGTTGAAGCTGGCGAGCGAGTTGGCGGAGAGGATCGACCTTACCAATGCGTCAGCTGAGCAGATAACGCAGATAACCAAAAGCGAATTGATGGAAGTGGTAAATGAATATCCGAAAGACATCGAGCTGGAGATTTACGCCGGTTGGCCTTGGCCTAAGGGATTGCGTCAAGCGCCAAAAGATAATAGCGGTGCGAAAGATGTAACACAAGAGATAGAAAAAATAGGTGACATTGTGAAAAGTGTCGACGATTTAACCGTTTTCATAGGCGGCAATGGCGATCCGATAAACCATCCGCAATTAGAGCAGATAATCGGTCAGCTAAAACAAGCAGGGGTATTTGGCATAGGATTGCACACAGCTGCTGTCTGCGAAAAAGAAATGATGGAAAAGCTGGCACAGCTCGATATTGACGTAATAAATATTCTCATCGATGTGCCCGACCCTCAGCTATATAATAAAATAATGGGCATCGATGCATATCAGAAGGTAATGGACAACATAGAAACTTTGAGCGAAACGTTACGATCGTTACGCAAGCCTATCCCGCTTATCATACCCGAGATGATCAAGACCGAGCAGACACTTGAACTTATGGATGAATTTTATGATAGCTGGTTCAGACGAGTCGGCTGGGCGATTATACGACAGTATATGTGATATTAAACTCATAATCGCATATCATATGCTGATATTGGAGTTTTTTACAAGGAGAACAAGATGTATCTCAGAACTCTGCTTGCTGTTTTCATAATTTTAGTTTCCAGCTTTGATGCTTCTGCGTGTCAGCTGATGGCAGCATCTGTCGATAAACCTGTCCGATTAAATCATCTTTGGCAGACATTTCGTTTGCGAGGAAAGATTAACAACGATGGCTGGGGGCTGGCATGGTTTACGGACAATTCGATAGAAATATTCAAAGAACCTACAAGTGCATATGAAAGTATGCTGGCGAAATTTCTCGATACGTATCCTTTTATGAAATCAACGGTTCTGATTGCACATGTCAGAAAAGCAAGCGTGGGAAGCAGGGCATTTCGTAATACACATCCATTTGTGCGATATTACAATGGTATAGCTTATGCCTTTATCCATAATGGAACTTTGCATAATTTCAGATCAGCATTAAAACTCGGACGATTCAAACCAATCGGAACGACCGACAGTGAATATTTATTCTGTTATCTGCTTGGCAAAATCACTTCCCCAAAAATAACAAAATGGACAAAAAGTGATTGTCTCTGGTTAAGACAGTTACTGCGAGAAGCAAATAATGCAGGGTCTATGAATTGTATTTTTACAAATGGTAAATACCTATTCTGTTATCATGACAAAAACAACTACAATACTCTGTTTTATATTCACAGACATAAACTCGATACTACGGTAAGTTTTGTAGATATTCATAAACGAATAAAGCTATCAAAGCTGTATAGCGGTGCTGTTAATGATGTTTTAATAGTTGCCACTAAGCCATTAACAAACGAAAAATGGACACCTATTAAACCAGCTGAGCTTATCGTTGTAAAAGATGGAAAAATCATCTTCGCAAATGACTCTATTTCGAAATAGGATATTCAAACTCTCCGGAAAAGCCCGCCAATCAACACGCTTGACGATTAGTCAACGCCGCTACAATATTAGTATGAGAAGAGATTGAAAGAGAATTTCAGATTTAGAAGAAATTGTTGAATGTTAAGCAAAGTGATATCCCCTGACTTCAGTAGTATGGTACCATAAGTCCGTGCAATTAAGGAATCACCTATTTTCTTAAGCATTACAAAATGGGTTTGAGAAAAATCTTCAAAAACGTTGAAGTTTGTGAAAATCGTAATTTACGACGGTCATGTCTTAAAATATCTGCCAAACGGGAATTGATTTTTGGAGATTGGATTGACATTTGAGGTAATAAAAATAAAGCTGGCATGTGAAGCTTAGGATATGCATCCCGAAAATCGCAAAAATTATTATCCCTTATTAAAGGAGCATCACAATGCCAGTTAATATCAAAATACAGCCAAGCGAAATAATGTGCAAGGAATTTAGCCAAAAATTACCCTGAAAAACATAACGCAGCTCTGTTTTTAGCGTTTAATATAGGACTTGCTGAATAACTCACTTTTAATATCTTCGTTGTATGTGACGGTGCTGCTCGGCGATGTCTCATGCTGCAATCTGCATATTCCAGCTGCGATTTTGGGCTCCGGCAGCACTGGTACGCAACGTAATACGCTGCCTTCTGC
>WFQY01000057.1 GCA_015486815.1 Phycisphaerae bacterium
GCGTTTGTGATATTGCCTGACAATATCAATTCTCAAACCGGAGCGATGTTGTTTACTCATGGCTGGGGTGGAAATAGATTTCAGCATCGCGACAAGATGGAATATACAGCGGACGAATTTAATTTGGTGTGCATATCGGTTGAATATCGGATGAGTGGATATGACTTTAATCCGGTAACGGGGTTAGGAGCGTATCTGCCTTATGATGCGAGTTTCTATCAGGTATTTGATGTGCTTAACGGTTTGCGATTTGTATTAACGTTAATACCAGAAATCAATCGTAAGCGACTGTTTCATTACGGTGGAAGCCAAGGCGGATGTATTGCATTATTAAGCTCTATCTTTGCACCGAATACTTTCGGGTTTGTATATGCGTCTTGTGCAATTTCATATTTCGATGATGTGCATAAACAATGGTCGGGCAGGGAATTTGCGAATTATGAAATTTCTATTCGCAGCCCGATTGAACATACCGAGATGATTAACTGTCCGGTATTTTTGGAGCACGGAACGAATGATCAGACCGTGCCATACGTTCATACGAAAAAGTTAGAGGAAAAATTAAAATCGCTTAATAAGCAGGTAACAGCTAAATATTATGAAGGGGGTGCGCATAGCTTGGAACCTACGATAACGAAATTGGAGGCGTTTAAGGCGATGGCACCCGAGCCTATGCGCACGATTGTTAATGATAAGGAAGATGATTTTTTGGCGGGCAGAGTGATTGAAATTCTCTGCGGAGAAAAGACGTTGGTTATCGATTGGTCAAAACCGACTGATAGTGTAGAATTGTTTAAGTGGAAATGATATAATTCAAACAGAGAAAAGAATGTCGGATATGCTCGGACAAATACAGAAAGCTTTTAGCAATCAAAAGGTTTTATATACAGATCATGCTAAACGCGAGATGGAATACAGGGAGAAAATAAGATGAAATGCGTAATCTGCCGAAGCGGAAATATCGAGATGCAAGATGTATCAGAAGAAATTCAGCGGGGTAATGATATTGTTCTTGTTCCTGTTCGAATTCCCGTATGTCAATCGTGCGGTGAACGTTATTATGACCAGAAAACTATGCGGTATCTTGAGGAATTAAAGAAGGAACTGTCCAAAGAAACACTGTCGCTTAAAGGGGTCGGAAAAGTCCTTACTCCTGCAAAATGAAGTTTCCTAAAAAATGTTTTTAAGAATAATCGATATGGTGCGTTGTGATATGAAAGGGTTTGTTTATGGCTGTTGATTATACCCTCAGACTTGACGTTGCTTTTGAAGGATATGATAGGAAGACCGAATGGTTTCAGCCGCGGGTTGCGAGCCTGCCTGACGGGCGGGTCATCTTGACAATGACAAAGTCAGCTTTGTGGGGAAGCGATATATTCTTGGGAATATATTATTCGATATCGGAAGATATGGAGTTAAGCTGGTCGGAGCCTGCTTTGATTAGCAATTTGGTAATGAAGGAACTGGCAGACGGATATAAAGAGGCGCCTGCGGATTTTCAGGGTAAATATCACCAAGCCAGCGGGAAAGCATTGTTTACCGGCGGAACTGCGGTTTATGAGCCTGGCGAGAAGGGCGGCGTTTGTAGCGACGAATCACATCCGAGATATTTCGCATATAACTCATTCGATCCGAAAACTAATGAGTGGACGGATTGGCAGCGTGTTGAAATGCCCGATGAAAATCAATTTTATTGGGGAATTGCTTCGTGCTGTCAGCGGGTCGATTTGGAAAATGGCGATATACTTCAGCCGATCTACGGCATCAGCAAAGACGGTATCAAAGGAAATTCTTGGACAGCGTGTTATTATGCAACGGTTGTAAGGTGTAGGTTTGACGGAAAAGAGCTTAAATATATTGAGCATGGCGATATTTTAAGCGTTGATGTTCCGAGGGGATTTTGTGAGCCTTCGCTTACGAAGTTTGACGATTATTTCTATCTGACGTTACGCAATGATGTTAAGGGTTATGCTGCTCGCAGTAAAGACGGGCTGCATTTCGAAGAGCCTATACCTTGGCGGTTTGACGATGGGCATGAGCTCGGAAGTTATAATACTCAACAGCATTGGGTAACGCATAGCGATGGATTGTTTTTAAGTTATACCCGACGAGGTGCGAATAACGATGAAGTGATTAGGCATCGTGCGCCGTTGTTTTTAGCGGAAGTTGATGTAGAAAAGATGTGTGTTATTCGGGAA
>WFQY01000058.1 GCA_015486815.1 Phycisphaerae bacterium
GGAGAGACGCTATGCGTATTTATAATAAGCTATTATCAATTATGACGGTTATGACCGTTGTATTTATCATATCTGCTGGCTGCGAAGATAACAGGATTTCGATGGACGAATTTCTCAAACAACAACAGCAGGCAAAGCAAGCTGCCGCTCAGCCTACAAAGGCTCAATTAGCTATAAGCAAAGCTATCAATAAAGCATTTATGCCTTATAAAATAGGTCCCGAAGATGTTCTTTCGGTTACGATATATGCAGCTGGCGATACTAATCCTGTCGTTCCTATCAAAGTGCGGGTCAATAAGAAGGGTGAATTGAATCTGCCTATGGTAGGCAGGGTGAAGGTTGCGGGTCTTGATATAGTGGATGCTGAGCAGAAAATATACAAGGCCTATGTCCCGAATTATTACAAAGAAGCGGTAGTCCATCTCGAGTTTGTCAAAGCCAAGACAGTTAAAGTATTAGTAACTGGTGCGGTAAATATGCCCGGATTAGTCAAACTTCAGCGTAATCAGAGTAATCTGCTATTTGCGATCGTCTCTGCCGGTGGAATTTCTCCGCTTGGCATGGGCCAGATTACACTTCGCAGAGTGCGTTCACCAGGAAAAGGTATAACCTTGGATCTTACCAATCCTGTTGATATGCAGCAGGCATTGAGTCTTGCGCCTCTCAGAGACGGTGATATTGTTATGGTGCATTCCGCTGCTCCTAATACTATTTATGTCGGTGGTCTGGTAAACAAAGCGAGGCCTGAAGTATTTCCTCCGGGCGTAAAGGTAACGGTACTTCAAGCGATAGCAGCTGCCGGCGGACTCAGAACAGACATTACCCCTAAAGAAGCTACTCTTATTCGAAGGATGCCAAACGGTAAGGATGCACACGTAAAACTCGATCTCGATGCGATTATGAAAGGTAAAAAGCCTAACATTACATTAGCATCTGGCGATATTTTATGGGTACCATACACTGCTGAGACAAGATTTCAGGAATGGCTAAACCAGAATTTCTTCTTCCGAGCGGGTGTCTCTGTAACGTATAATCTGACCGGTACGGAAGATTATCTGCATAGCTATCAGGGTACGACCGAATCAGGCAGAACACTTCAGGATATATTCGACCCGTTCGGCTCACTTTTGAGAAATCAGGCGATTCAAAGGATTGCCCCTGTTCCGTAGCAATATAGTCATAAAAAAATCTGATGATTGCGAATAGATGAGAAGGTTAAATCCATTTCCGACCAAATGCTTGCTTAGCATTTTATTCCTCCTGCTGGTAGGATGTGAAAATTCCGCTCAGAGTAGAATCATCTATGTCGATTCTTCAATCAAAGTAAGCTCATCTTCTTCGTATAATCCCGTTAAACGTACGGTAGGCGATGGCACTCAGTTGGTATATAAAACCCTCAGAGCGTCAGCTAACGTTGCACGTGCCGGTGATATTGTCCTTATTCGTGGCGGTACCTATTCGGAACAGTTGATACCCGAATATTCCGGTAAGCCTGGCCGATTCATAACATTCAAGAACTACAAAAAGGAAAAGGTTGTCATTACGGGTGCAAAACTCAAGCCTGCTGTTGATATTTCGTATCGGAGTTATATTGTTATCGAAGGGCTTACGATCACGAATGTTCGCAGATGGCTTTATGGCTTGAAGGCAAACCATAATATCATCAGAAAAAATCATTTTTCAAAAGCGATCGATCCGGCAGGCAGTGCTAAGACGGGATTGTTCTTTCAGCAGGCTAACTATAATAAAATCATCGACAATGTAATTGAAGATTCGACCGAAGACAATCTCGCGTTGATTAAATCCGATAGAAATCTGATTGCGGGTAATACTTTTAAGAAAGCTGTCCATACGTTATGGACAATCAAAGGGGGAAATTTCAATGTGATTAGGGGCAACTTCTTTCATAATGCGCTGCAGAAAATCGGTGAGGTCTATGACTGCTATAAAGTCGGCTTTGACCACGAATTTACCGAATATAATTGCACCAAGCACAATCTCATCGAAAGAAACATTTTCGCTTATACGCCATCAAGCGGTAGGCATTCACCCTATGTGGGAATTCAGTATGCAGGGCAAAACGGAATCATAAGATTCAATATCTTCTACGATACCGTAGGTCCTGCTCTCGATATGACTCTTTATCCTCAGGAAGCAAAATACAACACAAATAATCGCATCTATAATAACATATTTTACGGTACGCATTTCGCTGGTATCTCGATAAGCCCCGTAACGGAATATGCGTTTGAGGACAATGTGTTCAAAAATAATATTTTGGCGGATTCATTTTTCGTTGCTAACGATACCCGTTGGTGGTGGTGGGTAAAGGTGCTCAACGGTAAACCCGTTCAGCTATTGATGGGCAGATTGAAGGGCTTTGTGTTTGAAAATAACGATTTCTTTGCGAGTAGGGGGGATAAACGATTTTTAATTACAGCCGGCTCACGCAAGCCAATGATGAAAACACAATATCCGCTTGATTATTGGCAGCGAGTATATCCGGAGCTGTTTACCGGAAACATTTCGCTCAATCCGAAATTTATTAATGCAAAGAAACATGATTTTAATCTCAGGCGGAATAGTCCGATGATAGATGCCGGTGCGTTTTTGACGAAGACGTCAGCAGCTGGTAAAGGGAAAAAACTTTCGGTCGAAGATGCGGGATTTTTCTTTGACGGCTATGGTATAGATGGATTGAAAGGTGATGAGATTCAGCTACAAGGGCAATCGCAATCTGCGAGAA
>WFQY01000059.1 GCA_015486815.1 Phycisphaerae bacterium
ACATCTCATCGGCAGCGGAGCCAAAAATGTTACTATAATAAATCGCGATATAACCCGAGCCAAATCTCTCGCCCGTTCGCTGCCAGCTGTTCGAGTGAAACCGTGGAGCAATTTATCTGATACACTCGTCGATGCAGATGTAATCATTACCTGTATAGCTGCTGACGAACCCATTCTACGCAAAACCGATATGGATAAACTCGCTGCGATACGCACGAATCAGCCGATGCTTATTATCGACCTCGGGCTGCCGAGAAATGTCGAGCAGCAAATCGGCGAACTGCCTTGGATACATCTATATGATTTGAACGCTCTCGAAACAGTTCTCATCGAACAAAATCAAAATCGCAAAAGGGAACTTGCCAAATACGAATATCTGATTGACGAATATGTAGATGAATATATGCACTGGCTGAATATGCAAACAGTAGTGCCTGTAATATCCGCATTACGCAGCAAATTGCATAATCTTGCGGAAAGCGAACTCGATTGGCTTGACGGTAAAATATCCGATATATCCGCTCACGATCGTGAGCTTATCGAGCAGATGGCATATCGATTAGTACAAAAAATCCTTCACGAACCGTTACATACAATAAATGAGCAAACCAAAAATCATCGTGGTAATATCTACGCTGGTATAGTGAAAAAACTATTCAATCTGGAGGAAGAAAGTGCAAAACACAAGGCAAATACTCTTAAGTGAAAAAATGTCACTCTAAAATTTCCCATTTATCGTTTGCTTTAGTTCGGCTTTTTTCAAATCAAATCATACTCCTACTTCCGCAGATATTTCATAGGCGGTTTGCGAAGATATCGTTCGGTGAAGATTTTTCTCGGAAGTCCGATATTATACTTTACACTGGCATATGAAAGAACCGTCTTTCCACCCGTTCGCAAATCCGCCATCTGTGATTTTGTTACCGTATCGTAGCCCTGAATTTTGTCAACCTTCAAAGCGGAATATTCACGATATTTTTTGCCAGCTTTATCGAAATATTCGACTCTAACAGGGATAAAAGTCTGCCTGTGTATCCACGTAATATAATATGAAAACTCAACGGTTTTCGGGTCTTTAGGTGTATGCTTTAAGACATAGTAATTTTTGGTAATTTTGACAATTTCGTGTTTATCCAAATTGATATTTCGTCCGGAAACATCTTCATAGAAGAAATCCGAGCCGACAAAACTCGTTCGTTTATCGGTAGCAGCTATTCGTTTTACAAGGTCGAGTGCGGGCAAATAAAGCCAGCGGTCGTCATCTTTGTTCAAATGTTTCCAGACCATAAAGACCATTTTCGCTACATCAGCGGGACGAAGGAAATATACATAAAATTGCTGTTCCTTACAAAACAAGTCGAGATTTTTCTTCAAAGCGGGATTCTTTTTGATATCCTCAGGCGTCGGCTGATCGTCTCTGCGGATTATAATAAATTTTCGATGCCGCTTGCGACCCTGACTATCGGTTATTACCATCGAGACTTCCGCTCTGCCGTCTTTACCTTGGTAATATGAAACATAGTTAGCTTTTTCGACAATCTGCTGAGCTGTCATTTTTTGTTGGCCAGCGGATACCGATGAAACCAAAATCGCTGAGATAAATAAAGCATAAATTAATGTTCTCATTGTGTTTCCTCCGTCTGTGAATTTTCGTTTACCCATTTACATTGTTCGTTTCTCGAAGCGATAAAAGCGATTATAAGAAGCACGACAATAATTGATACGCTGTAAGGTACCAATATGTTCCATCCGATCGCAAGGAACTGGTGCGTATTAACAGCGACCACAGCGACAGCTGAGATGATAGCAACCGCCATTGTGGCAAAATCGCAAACCATACAACAGGGCTTGGTTTTAGGAAAGACATATTTTTCCAATAGCGTAATCATAGCAGGCAGAATCAAAAGCGTACCTACGCCCGCTGTTATCAGAATAGATGAAATAAAAATGCCCACCGTTTTATAAGGTACGAGCGGAGCAAGAACGAGCGGCAAAAATCCGACGCCCACAACGATGACATTTCTAGTAATCGCTCTCGCAGGCTCACCAAACACCGGCCCAGCTGTGTTCGCCCATGTCTTGTGAATTGCATACAACATTCGTGAACGTGCGAGAAAGTGTATCGCATAATCGACAGCTAATCCCAAACTCAACGACGAAAGCACCGCAATTGGCATATCATAATCTTTGCCGACCAGTCCGATTATACCGTAGATCGCTCCGATGGTTACCGTAAGCGGTATCATCGAAAGCAGTCCCCAAATAGCGGAACGAAACAGTAACGTCATCATCAAAAGCACAACGAGAAAGCTACCCAAAAACGCCTGCAGCATACCCGTTACCATCTTTCCCTGCCAAATTACATTGATATAGGTAAGCCCAAACCATTTGTGCTGAAGATTGAAGGGCGGAGGATTCTTCTTCATAAACTTATCGATGGTATTAGCGACCGCTACCATATCCTTATTGTCTCCGCTCTTTAATTGCACCCAAATATTACCTTTTCTGTAATTTGGCGTAACAAAATGCCAAAGGTCGTTCGGGCGGTGTCCGCCTTGGAAAGTAATCAAACATTGCGCAACAGCGTTAGGCGTTTTAGGAATAGTGAAATACTTTTGTTTGCCCAAGAACAACTCTCGATGTACCGTTTTGACTATATCAACAACAGAATTCGACTTTCCGACGATACCGGTTTTTAGTAATTCTTTTTGTAAAAGCTCGATATATTTAAGGGCTTTCGGATGTTTGAATATCTCCGTTTTTTGCTTTTCCGCATCAATAAGGTCAGCGAAACTGCTCCACGCATCAAACAGATTATCAGGAGCATTGTCAGTTTGCTCGGAAGCATATTTTCTGCACTGCTCCAAAAAGTCAGCTTTGGTTTTAGCTGACCTTGCAACTTCTTTTAGCTTCTTTGCGACGGTTTTTGCGATAGGTAAATTCTTCGTTTCCCTAATCAATTCGTCAGCGTATTTTTCGGGATAAAATTTTTGCTTAGGCGGTTCGAGCAAAAGATACGCCATATACGTTCCGCCGAAATGCTTATTCAAGACAAAGTCCGCAACTCGAATAGGATGCGACTTTGTAAACCACTTCGTAGGATTATCGTTAATATTGATTTTGGTTATTCCGTAAATCGCAATCACCACAAGCAAAGCGACAACGACCATAATCAATCCTGCTCGATGGTAGGTGAATTGCCCTATGCGATTGAGCAATACGGTAAGTGGCGAATGATCGGATTCTTCTTCGCCTTCTTGCGATGCTGCTTTTGCACCATAATTTTCGAGTGATTTGGGTGGTATGAACATAACCGAAGCGGGAATAAAAGTTACCGTCCAAATCCACGCCATCATCACGCCGAAGGCAACAAACAAACCGAACACCTGCACGGGCGGAATAGGCGTAAGAGCTAACGAAGCAAAGCCAGCTGCTGTCGTCAGCGAAGTATATAGCATAGGAGTAAACAACGTATTCATCACATTTATCGCGGTGGAACGCCTATCTTTGGTTTCCTGATATCTATCGAAAAATTCCGATAGGATATGAATAGAGTCGAGCACCGCAATCGGCATAATAAATATTGGAATCATCGAGCTCATTATATGGACGGTTTTACCCATAATTATCAGCAAGCTCATTGTCATAATAGCGGATACCATTGCGACAATCATTGGAGAGATAACAAGAGCAAATTTTCGGAAAAAGTACATCAGCAAAAGAAAGATAATAATCATTGCCGTCGGTGCAGAAATAGCCATCTGCCTGAACATTTCGACGCCAAACGTATCTTCCGCCACCGGTAGGCCTGTTATGTAATATTTATCATTGCCCTTTAACGTATCTATTTTCTTCATCAACTGTGAATATATTTTATAGCTTATGTTTTTTGATCGTATCGGAATATACAAGCAAATCGCCCTGCCGTCTTCGGAAACAAGCGTACCATACAAGAAAGGTATTCGCTTAGCTTTATCACGAACAGCGATGGCGTCTTTTTCAGTTTTAGGCGGCTGAGGCATAAGCCATTCGAACTTCACCGTTCCGAGACCGCCCTGCTCGATATTGTCAACGGTGGACGGAGCAATCAAATCCACCTCGATTACACCGTCGAGCTTCTTAGCGTATTGCGTCAGCTCATAGATATTTTTCAGCGATTTTATATTAAAAACACCTTTCGGATTCTTCTCATTAACAACACCAAGCACGACAATATCGTGTATGGACATTACCTTTTTCATCTTATCGTGGAAAACGCGAACAGGCTCATCCTTGCGAAGCATATTCTCCGGATCGGTATCTATTTTTATGGAATTAAGAGAGGGAAACTTTTCAGGCCAAATACTCGGCACAGCTGCAAATGCCGCCATTATGAGCGTAACCAACACCATCAAACCGGTAACCAATTTCGGATGGTCAAGCGAAAACTCTACAAGTTTGTTGCCTCTTTTGTCTTCCATAACTCCTACTCTCCAATTTAACTATTTTGACATTCCAACTTTGCCTTATTATGAGTAAGAACATTTATTATTGCGAAATTATTCCCAAGAGCAACTATTTTTTTGACGAATGCCGTGGCTCGGGAATATACTCAACCGTCGGTTGATATCTTGTCGGCTGAGGGTACAACGTTAGTAATCTTAATATAAGTTCCGGTATTTCGGTATTTACCGGCAGCCCGATTTGCTTTGCATCTTCGAATGTAATAGGATGGTCGTGCGTCCAAGTACCTGTCGCTAAAAGAGTTGCAACTTCTTCAGCCTTTTCCTGTGGCATCTTATCGCCGATTAGTTCTCGAACGGATTTTCTCACCTGTTCGATAGCTTTTTTAGCTTGGTCAGCTAATATCAAAGTCTGATCGTCAATCTCGCTTATAGGCTTCTGCTCGACGACCTTAAGCAGCGACGCAGCGGGATATTGCCCCAACTGCGGATCGACAGGTCCGAGGACAGCGTGCGGACTCATAATAATCTCATCAGCAGCGAGGGCTATCAGCGTACCGCCTGACATTGCATAGTGAGGCACAAAAATTGTTACTTTTCCCTTGTGCTGAGCTAATGCACGAGCAATCTGAAGAGAAGCTAAGACCAGCCCGCCAGGCGTATGCAAAACCATATCGATAGGTACGTCATCATCGGTCAGATGTATCGCACGAAGTACCTGCTCGGAATCGTTAATATCGATATATTTCATCAGCGGAAAGCCGAGAATGCTCATCGTTTCCTGCCGATGGATGAGCAGAATCACCCGTGAATTTCGTTCACGCTCGATAAGAGAGAGTAATCTTTGACGAGCAGCTTCGAGCATCTTCTGCCTCAAAATCGGTTGAAGTGCTGTCAGCATAAAGAAAATCCAAAATACATCCATTACGCTCATAGATTTCTCCTATCAAATTTAATAACCGAACCATGCTGATGAAATGATATCATTCTCTCTTGCAAACTTATTTTTATGGTAGCCATAACCTTTGATTACGAACAATTTACACATCGCTAATCCCCCTATGAAACCGCCGACGTGTGCCCACCAAGCAATTCCGCCAGCAGCTTGTGGCGTAACCAACGAAGCGGTACCACTGAGAAACTGTAAGAGAAACCACACGCCTATATATATAAATGCTGGCAAAACAAAGAAAAATGGGAAAATCAGTATCGGTATCATCACAAGGACATTCGCCAACGGATATAACAAAAAGTATGCACCAAGCACACCTGATATTGCCCCTGAAGCACCGATTGTCGGAACGGCGGAATAGGGATTGAGCATTATATGAAGAAAGGCAGCTAACAGCCCACATACAAGATAAAAAACGAGAAATCTCACAGGTCCCATCCGATCTTCGACATTATCGCCGAATATCCACAACGCCCACATATTGCTTATGACATGTAACCAACCGCCGTGCAAGAACATATGAGTAAAGAAAGGCCAATAATTCCAAAAGTTGTTATAAGGAAATCCGACAGCGGCAGCCCATTGCGGATCGGTATAGCGCCGAGGCACAAGCCCGAAAATGTAAATTATCTGCTCGCGAGCGTGCTCGGGGCAGGCAATCTCGAGCACAAATATCAGGACGTTAACAAATATAAGAATCCATGTTACAATGGGTGTATGTCTGCTCGGTACATCATCGCTAATCGGAAACATTCCTGTTATTTCCCCGTAATATATATGAAATATGTTGACAGTATAATATCAAGGACAACATTATTCGTCAATCACTAACTGAAGACTTTGATCTTACCTTTGCTGCTCCGCTTCCTGCGTCGTATAACC
>WFQY01000060.1 GCA_015486815.1 Phycisphaerae bacterium
ACATAGCAATAAATGCAAGCCACGGGTTATAAAGCAATCCTAAAATAAAAAACACCACCGCTGCCACTTGACCGATACGCCCCGCAATAGCGGTAGCTTTCAAAAATCCCGTAAACGACCAGATAATTGACCGTAATATCCTTCCACCGTCCATCGGAAACGCAGGAAGCAAATTAAACATAGCAAGCCACGCATTGATAATCGCTAATCTTGTAAGCATCGGTATCTGTACCAATGAGTTCGATTGAAACGCTTTTGCCATATCTATATTATATATAATTTCGCTAAGCCAGCTCAGAACTATTGCCAATCCGATACTAACCGCTGGCCCCGCTGATGAAATCAAAAATTCCTGTATAGGCCGAGATGGCAGAGTCTTCATCGATGCCACTCCGCCAATCGGCAAAAGCGTAATGGATTCCACCTGCAATCCGAATCCCTTAGCGACTATCGAATGTCCGAGTTCATGCAAGATGACGCAGAAAAATACCGACAGTATCAGAATCACACCATACCGACCCGCTATCGCACCGTTACCACCAGGCAGAGCAGCTATCAGCAGCAACAACAGTAAAAAGCTCAAGTGTACGCGTATGGGAATCCCGAATACAGTTGCAATCTTGATTGACCATTTCATAGTAACAACATTATAAAGGCAAAAAGCAAAACCAAAAAGACAAAAGTAAAGATACCCTTTTGCCTACGAGAAATGCAACTCAGCATTGCTTGATAGCTGATATCGGCATTGTCGCCAAGCATGTCATTGTATCGGACGCACCATAGTAAATCCAAATTTCCTCATCTCGGACTATTGCTCCGTCGGTAAACACCACATTGCCGAAAAATCCCTTGCGCTCATAAGAAGCAATTGGCTGCATTATCGGTTTATCCGAACGATAAAGAATTTTGGAAGGATTATTCCTATCAAGTATCATCGCACCCAGACAATAACGATGATTATTGTCTGCACCGTGATATATCTCCAGAAAGCCATCTTCCGTAACGATTGGCGGAGCACCGGCACCGATCCGTGCGGAATCGAACTTGTCCGCTCGCGTCTTCGCAAGACATACCGGCTTACCCCAATACATCAAATCATCCGAACAGGAAAGCCAAATCCAGTTTCGCTTCCAAAGTACACCCGAAGGCCGATGCAGCATATAATATTTCCCTCTGCTCTTATTCGGAAAAAGGCATACGTCCTTATTAAACGGGTGTAGCACCAACCCGCACCGAGTAAACCGCTGCCAATCTTCGGTATAGCTCATCGCTACCGCAACTTCCGCATCAGAGACAGCGGAATATGTGATATAAAATCTTTTGCCGATTTTCGTTACACGCGGATCTTCGACACCATATATTTCATATTCTCCGCTTGGCCAAATTGCAGGCTGCTTATCTATGGTGAAGTTAATACCGTCATCACTCCAAGCCAGTCTAAGATGCGAGACGGAAGTAAGATAAAGATCATTTTTATATGTGATAACTCGCGGATCGGACATATCGAGATTGGGATCATTTTTGCGAAAACGTTTGATTTTGTAATTACCGCTTGTCCTATCAACGATCGGAATACTGACAAAGTCAGCCTGCTGAATCGGGCGTTCTGCAATTCTCATAAGCAATCCGATTTTACCTTTATATCGAAAAGCCGCTGCATTAAACGCACCTATAACTTCGAAATCATCACGCGTCGGACATACATCCGCTGGCGTAATTATCGGATTACCTTTCAACCGTTTAGCAATATCTTTCTTATTACTAACAAACATTTTCATCTCTAACTATTAGTAGCAATACTTTTTTAAAATCTTTTTATGCGATTAATTCTTTTAGTTTATAATACCGTTCATTATTATATTGGCCATTGTTGCGAAAGGGGCTTTGGTTATATATTCTTGGTAATTTATCTGCTGCTGTACGTTTTATAAGTTCGTCATTTTCCACTAAATCCAATTCGGAATATAAATACCACTGCTTTAGATAGCGTTTATAAGTATCTCGTTGTGC
>WFQY01000061.1 GCA_015486815.1 Phycisphaerae bacterium
AAAGCAAATCAGCCTATCGTTTATCCGATTTTCGGTAAAGGGCGAATTTTGTTTCCAATACCAGCGGCTAAGCTTAGCTCGGAAAGCATAGCTGCCAGTTGCGATTTTATGACAGGTCCGTGTGCCTGCGAAGTTAAAGAGCAAAATCCCGGTGTTGACTTTTTGATAGACATAGATTGGAATGGCCAAGTTGCTTCGTCGGATGAGTTTGTCGAGCAGGCATTACCGAGCAATGAAGATTTCAATACGACAATGCCTTCCGAAAGCAAAAAGGTATCCAAAACGTCAAAAACGCCTATTAGCGGAAGCAAACATACCATTAAAAGTAAAGATACTGTTAGTGATGCCGTCAATGATAATCATACCGTTATATATGTTACGATTGCCACGCTTATGGTATGTTTTGGCATTGTAAGTTTGCTTATATACAAATCAAGAAAATGAGATCGAAGAAAATGGGTTTGCATAAGTTACTATTTAAGGAACTCTGGTATCGCAGGGTGAATTTCGTATCGAGTATTCTGGCGATAATGATAGCTGTCGCTACGCCTATCATTTTTTCAAATCTTATCAGTGCATATAAGCGTCAGCGTGATGAGATTTTCAAGGCAGCATTTAAGGAAAAGGAAAAATTGCTTCGCGATGCTGAAAACAGATATCGTATCGCTACCAAGAAGTTTGGGTATAATGTGCTTATTCTGCCGAAAGATCAAAATATCGAGGATTTCTACGCTGATGATTATGCGTCGAAGACCATACCGCAAGATTACGTAGATAAGCTCGCACATAGTGGTGTGCTTACGGTAAGGCATTTTTTGCCGAGTCTGAAACAGAAAATTCGTTGGCCAGAAGGGCATCGGACGATAATAATTTTCGGTACGAGCGGCGAAGTACCTAATGCATATGCAAGGCCACGAGAACCGATGATGACTCCGGTTAAAAAGGGGACAGCTGTCGTCGGTTACTATATTCACAAAAATATGAAATTAAAGATCGGCGATAAGATAATGATTTTGGGTAGGCGATTTGCAATTGCAAAATTGATGCCTCAACGGGGTAATAAAGATGATATTACCATTTGGCTTAACCTCAAAGATGCTCAGGAGATACTTAATAAGCCCGGCAGAATCAATGCGATACTCGCATTGCAATGTGTTTGCCACGGCGGAGATTTTAGTGCTGTTCGTAGTGGAATCTTAAAGGCGTTGCCCGATGTGCAGGTGCTTGGGATTGACGTGAGAAAAATCAAGAGCAGAGCAGAGATACGAGCGACAGCAGCTAAACTTACAAAACAGGCACTAAAGCAAGAATTGCAAGCGAGAGATGAACAGATAAAAACGCTTCAAAAATTTATGAATATAATCTCGCCGCTGATAATCTTAGCCTCCGCTTTGTGGGTGAGTTTTCTCGCTATGAATAATGTGCGGGCAAGGAAATATGAAATAGGATTGCTTATCGCATTGGGAACGAAAGTACGAAAAATTCTGTATCTGTTTCTTGCAAAAGCATTTCTATTGGGCGTGGTAGGGGCGCTTATAGGGTATGCTGCAAGTTTAACGTTTGGCGTACTATACGGAAGTGTGGTATCTGCTTTGTTTGATATTCGATTGCTTTTGACGGTGCTGATAATTACATCTGTGTTGACTATAATTGCGAGTCTTCCGCCAGCTATAATTGCTATTACAACTCAGTCAGCTGATGTACTGCGTACGGAGTAAAATGTAGAATGATGCTGATTGTGAATAACATAAAAAAATCATTTGATAGCCCGAACGGTAAGTTAACGGTATTAAATGGAATATCATTTGAGGTCTCAGCAGGCGAATTAGTAGTAATATCCGGAGAAAGTGGCGTTGGTAAGACTACGTTGCTACTGACCATAGGGGCACTGCTTGTACCGGATGACGGAACGGTAATTTTCGACAGCCAAAATCCTTATCAATTGTCGAATAACAAGCGAGCGGAATTTCGTGCAAAAAATATAGGTTTCATCTTTCAGCAATTTCATCTTATGCCATATTTGAACATATCGGAAAATGTTTCTCTGCCTGCTATTGCATCTAATGTTGATAACGAGAAGCAATTATATTCGAGAGCGCAAACTCTCATTGACGAGTTAGGACTGTCCGAACGGAAATATCATCTTCCCGAACAATTAAGCGTCGGAGAAAAACAACGGGTAGCTCTTATTCGAGCTTTATTGTGTCAGCCCAAGTTAATATTAGCTGACGAGCCAACGGGAAATTTAGACGAAGATAATGCAAACATCGTCATATCAAAACTTCGAGAATTTACACAACAAGGTGGAATCGCAATCCTCGCAACTCACGACGGCAGGCTCGCTGAATTGGCGGATAAACATATTGCGTTATCGCCTAAATGAAGCAGGCATTGACCGACAAAGTCTTTTCCTATTTTCTGTTGGTATTTACCGTTATCATAATCCGCCTTTTAGCGGTTTTTTGCGTTTTTTGGGTTTAGCTGATTTGGCTTCGTTAGTATCCGCTTGTTCCGCTGAGCCTGTATAGTCTGCCACTGTAGCAAGCTGTTTTATCGATAATGCGATACGCCTTTGCTCTTCGTCAACGCTTAATACTTTAACGTCTATTTCGTCGCCTACGTTGACAATATCGGAGACGGTGCGCACCTTATTATCGCTGAGTTCACTTATATGCACGAGTCCCTCGACGCCTGGCGTTAGCTGAACGAACGCACCGAAGTCGGTAATACGTGTTACTGTTCCCTTTGCAACGGAATCGGCAGGCCAACGAACGGAAGCACCAAGCCAAGGATCATCGCCTACCTGTTTTATTGACAGACTAATCCGTTTTCGAGGAATATCGACCTGCATAATTTTCACTTTTATGACTTCGCCCGTTTTCAGAATATCCGACGGATGTTTGATTCGCCTTTCATAAGTAATTTCGCTTATCGGCACGAGTCCCTCGATGCCTTCTTCCAGCTCGACAAAAGCACCGAAATTTTCGAGCCGCGAAATTCTGCCCGTAACAACCGCACCGGGCTGAAATTTGCTTTCCGCATCTTTCCACGGGTCAGGCATTATCTGCTTTAAACCAAGCGATAATTTTTGCGTATCACGATCGAATTTGAGAACGACCAATTCGAGATGCTGACCGGGATGAACGACTTCGGAAGGATCGTCAATTCGTCTATGCGACATATCTTTTACGTGAAGCAGACCGTCAAGCCCGCCTATATCGACAAACGCACCATAAGGCATAATGGTCTTGACGATGCCCTCTACGGTTTTGCCTTCGTATAACTCATCGATGAGCTTTTGGCGAGCCTCTGCAAGTTCGCGTTCGAGAACAAATCGACGCGAAACGACAAGATTGCGATTAGCTTTATCAAGCTCGACTACCTGACACTTGAGCTTTTGATTTACGTACGGATGAAGGTCATCGACCTGAAACATCTCTATTTGACTTATTGGCATAAATGCGCGGATTGCATTGATTTTCAATTCAAGCCCGCCTTTGTTATGGCCGGTAACAACACCTTCCACGATTTGGCCGACTTCGAGGGTGTCCCAGTCCGCCTCTTTGACCGCGCCCGGTAACGAAAGTAGCACAAGTCCCTCATCGGGCTTATAATGTTCGATAACAACTTCGATTTCATCGCCTGGCGAAGGTAGCTTGTCTTCGAATTGTTTAGCGGGAACGATTCCCTGACTCTTTCCGCCTATATCGACAAATACATCATCGTTGTGGATTGCGACTACGGTACCCTTTCGAGTCTTAAGCTCGCCGCTGCGACGTTGAGTTTGCTCTTCAGCGTCGAGCATATCGAATATGCTCATATCGCCGAAAGCCGACTCAAGCTCTCGTTCGATGTCGCTGTCGAGCTGGGGTTCGGGTCGGAATTTATTGTCTTCCTTATTTATGTTGTCGTTCATTGATTACCATTCTCCGAAAATTTAACTTACTATTTTCTATTATATTCGATATTAATTCTTATAAAAATGAATTTATCTGATTCTTGACCAGACACGAATGAGATTGTAATATTTACTGCATTATGAATGCAACAATAAAAGAGCAAATATCAAAACTGAAGCGTGGCGTAGAGGCTATCTATAATGAGCAGGAGCTTGAATCGAAACTCCTCAAGTCAGCTAAAGAAGGTAAGCCGCTGCGAGTAAAGCTGGGAATGGATCCGACTGCTCCGGATATTCATCTCGGGCATTCGGTTGTTTTGCGCAAACTCCGTCAGTTTCAAGATATGGGACATAAAGCTGTGC